>CAZZCQ010000096.1:0-5382 GCA_964652285.1 uncultured Tissierella sp. | reverse complement strand
TCAATCTAACAATATCTGAAGGCAAGACAGTAGCTATCGTGGGACCATCAGGGGCGGGGAAGACTACACTATGTCATTTAATTCCAAGATTTTATGAAATAAATAATGGTAGAATCCTAATTGATGGTATGGATATAAAGGATATAAAAATTAAATCATTAAGAGGAAATATTGGTCTTGTTCAACAGGATGTATTTTTGTTTACAGGGACTATAAAGGAAAACATTTTATACGGTCAACCATCTGCAAGTGATGATGAGGTGATAGAAGCAGCTAAAAAAGCTAGTATACATGATTTTATTTTAACATTACCTCATGGATATGATACCTATATTGGAGAAAAAGGCGTGATGCTCTCTGGTGGACAAAAACAAAGGATAGCAATTGCTAGAATATTCCTCAAGAATCCAGCAATATTAATCTTAGATGAAGCGACTTCTGCTTTAGATAATCAAACAGAAGCAGCTGTACAAGAAGCTTTAGATATATTATCCAAAGGTAGAACAGCATTGGTTATAGCTCATAGATTAACAACCATCAAGAATGCTGATGAAATCTTAGTATTGACTAATGAAGGGGTAGTGGAACAAGGAAAACATGATGAATTGCTTGCTAAAGAGGGTGTGTATTCACACCTATATAACTCACAATATAAAGGTCTTATATCTTAGTTATCAACCTCCCTATTAGTATAATATTGGGAGGTTTTGTTACCATTTCGTAACCCATTATTAATTTGATTGTAACTAAAGTGGGTAAAATGTATAATAAGATTAGGATAGACTTATTTGACAGGGGTGAGCAGAATGAAAAAGAAGACAAAGATAATATTGACTATTCTATTGATTAGCAGTGTATTTGTTATAGGCATAAACCCCTTTAAACATGATATATTTTCGTCAAAAGCAGAAGCTACTAGTGTATCAGATATTTTAAATATAATGGGAAAATATGGTCCAATCAATACACTACTATCAGAAGAGATTCGAAGAATTGAAGGAGAAGAGATTCTTAAATTGTTAGAAGAAAAAAGAGCAGCCTTAGAAGCCCAAAAACTTCAAGAAGAGGAAGATAGATTAGAAGAAGAAAGATTAGCTTTGGAGAATGATCCAGATGCTAGATTTGCATATTTAACTTTTGACGATGGGCCTTCAGAAAATGTTACTAATGAGATTTTAGATATATTAAGTGAATATGACATCAAGGCTACATTTTTTGTAGTAGGAACGATGGTTGAAAAATATCCTCATATTTTAGAGCGAATCTATGATGAAGGACATACAATAGGTAATCATAGTTATAGCCATGTTTATAAAAATATATATAAGAATTCACAGAATTTTATGGAGGATATCAAAAAAGCTGATAGATTATTAAAGGAAGTACTGGGGAAGGATTTTGAAACTAAGCTCTTAAGGCTACCAGGTGGATCCTTCGGTAAGAATAAAGCTCCAATGGTAAAAGCTGCTGAAAGAGCTGGGTACACAATCTACGACTGGAATGCAGTGAATGGAGATGCAGAAGGAAAGGCTATAAAGAATAGCTATTTAGTAAGTCGATTAAAACAAACTACAAAGAACAAAAAACATGCTATAATATTAATGCATGATATGGATTCTAAGCAAGGAACAGCAGAAACCCTTAAAGAGAATTTAGATTATTTAATTTCACAGGGATTTCATTTTAGGGTGTTAGAAGAGAACAATGAATAGGATGTGATATTATGGATAAGAAGGTTTTAATAGTAGAAGATGAAGATTCCATAAGAAAGTTTGTAAAAATCAATCTTGAGAGAGCGAATTTTCAAGTAATTGAAGCAGAAAATGGTGAAAAGGGTGTGGAAATAGCCAGAAAAGAGGATATAGACATTGTAGTTTTAGATATTATGTTGCCTGGGATGGATGGATTTGAAGTATGCAAAATACTTAGAGAAGAATATCCAAGTTTGGGAATTATAATGTTAACTGCCAAGAGCCAGGATATAGACAAGATAATGGGCTTAGAATATGGAACAGATGATTATATGACCAAACCCTTTAATCCCACTGAACTGGTGCTTAGAGTCAAATCACTAGCCAGAAGGATGGAAAATAAATCTGAAGATGATGCGGATAGTATTCTTGAAATGGGACCATTTAGGATGGATAAATATTCTAGGAAGTTCTATAAAAATGGTATCGAAATGGATGTAACCCCAACTGAGTTTTCCATACTGAAACTATTTATAGAAAATCCTGGAAAGGCATTTAAAAGAGATGAAATATTGAACCTCATTTGGGGATATGATTTTGTAGGAGATTCGAAAATAGTGGATGTTAATATTAGAAGGTTAAGAGCCAAAGTTGAAGAAGACCCAGGCAAACCAGAGTATATTGAAACCGTATGGGGCTTAGGTTATCGATGGAAGGCTCTAGACTAGGAGATTATAATGAAAAAGAGTATTAAAAGAAGATTGGTTGTTAATTTTATGTTGATTATAGTTATAACTGTGGCAATCTTACAAGTTGTACTTTCTAATGCAATTAAAGACTATTATTATAAAAATGTAGAGGACATTCTAACAAGCCAGATAGTGTACTCTACAGATTTTTATTCCAGGTATTTTTCAACATTTACAATAAATGATATAATAATTGGTGACATTGATTTGTTTTTCAAATACACAACAGCTCAAGTTCAGTTGTTATCTCTAGATGGAGAGCTCTTGCTTGATTCATTAGGTGTTGTCCATGAGGGGCAAATCAATACATCAGATGTTATACAAGCTAAGAACATGGAAAAAGGTGTATGGATTGGTAATGTTCATTATGATGATAGTCCTATAATGGCAGTATCATTACCACTTAGCAATTATGAAGAACCTATTGGGATCATCAGATTTATTACATCCCTAGAGGAAACAAATAATACAATTGACAGAATTAATATGTTTATGGTATTGATAGGGATTGTTGTAATAGGAATATCTGGTTTGGTAGCTGTTGTGCTGGCTAATTCTATAATCAAACCTTTACTTGAGGTAACAGATGTTGCACAGAAGATGGCTGATGGACAATTACATATCCGAGGAAAAGTCAAAATAGATGATGAAATAGGGAAATTATCAAATACTTTAAACTATATGGCTGAGGAGATATTGAAAAAAGAGCAGATAAAGAATGATTTTATTTCATCAATTTCACATGAATTGCGAACGCCATTAACATCAATTAAGGGTTGGGCTATAACATTACAAGGTGATGACACCTTAGATACTGAATTATTAAAGGATGGACTTGAGATTATAGAAACAGAAAGTGATAGATTAACAAAGATGGTTGAAGAACTATTGGATTTTTCAAAATTTATATCTGGCAGAATCAGCTTAGAAAAATCAGTATTTTCTATAAGAGATACAATCAAAATGATTGAAAAACAATATATGCCTAGGGCTAAGAATAATGAAATAGATTTAGTTGTAAATATCAGTGATAATGTACAGCTTTTTTTAGGAGATGAAAATAGGATAAAGCAATTATTATTAAATCTTTTAGATAATGCAGTGAAGTTTACACCATCTGGTGGTAAGGTTTTATTAGATGTAAGCATTGGAGATAACAATTTAGTCCTTATTATAAAAGATACAGGGATTGGAATACTACAAGAGGATTTGCCTCATGTGAAGGAAAAATTCTATAAAGGGAAACATAGCAAGTCACATAGTGGTATTGGTCTGTCAATTTGCCAAGAAATAGTTACTTTATGTGACGGAAGTTTAGATATTGATTCAGAGGTAAATATTGGAACGACAGTTAAAGTTACATTGCCCATTAAGGAGGATGAGAAATGAAAAAGATAATCTCCATATTCATTATGCTACTAACAACAATATTATTATCAGCTTGTAATATAGCAGATAGTAATATACAAGATAAGATAGTATCACCAGAAAACAATACTACTCCAATTCAAGGTAAATGGGTAATAGAAGAGAAGATAGAGATGTCAGAAAAGGAAGAAGCATCTAGTGAGATTGTTGCTGATAAGGAGCCAATAGATAATTATATAGGTAGAGAAATATTATTTAGTAAAGATGCTATAGTTGTAGCAGATGATTACGCAAACAACCCCACTTTTATGTTCAAAAATGTAAATACGGATGATTATTTATTATATAAATACAAGATAAATCCAAGAAACTTAGATATAAGCAGTGAGACTATTCAAGTCATAACATCATTAAAAGACGATCAATTATTTTATGAGTTTGTAAGGTATAATGAAGATAATTTACTCATCTTTATTAATGATTCTTTTTATGATTTGGAAAAGATAGCGGATGAAGTGAGTTATGAAGAGGTAAACAGATACATCAATGTTGAGAGCAATATGATGACAACTCTTGATACGATTGAAGTTGAAGATATAAAGAGTGGAGTATTATTAGGAATCAAGACTCCTATCTATGATGAAGAAAATGAGATTCCAGATTGGGACTATAAAACAATTTGGATAAGAAGTGATAATAGAAATATTACCAAATATGAACTAGATAAATTATTAGTACCAAGGAAGAATGGATTTTGGATAGTAAATGTTGATAGAAACGAGACAGATTCATCAATAAATGATAAAATAGTCGCAATACCACAATTCAGTAGAATAGATGCTGAAAAATCAATGGAGCTGCCGGATATATCATTCAATATATTAAGTAGAAAATCGGCATCCCCAATGGAAGACAGATCTATATTATTAAAAGATATATTATTTATTGGTAATGACTATATCTCATTAGAAAAGATAGACATAAACAACAATAATAGAAAAACACTAGAGATATATGCATTGGACAATATAGAGGAGCAAAGATCTATAAAATTGTCTGATATTGTAGAAGATGGGGAGTTTCTATTTAAAGAAGGCTCTCAAAACATCCAATCCATAGGAGAAAATGTTGTCTTAAATCAATCCAATGTTGGTCTGGTGAGAAGAAATGGGTATTGGATTTTAAAGGGTAGAATCAATTATAGACAAAATGAGGAACAGTTGTACAAGGATTTCAATATCAAAGCTATTCCACCTAAGACAATGGTAAGTTATGATGAATTATCTGTCCCATGGGATGTAATCGATGCTCAATTTCCAGAAGCAATTGATGCTTTTTCATCTCCAAATGGAGAATTTATAATACTAGTTACAGCTAATGAAATAAAAGTTTATCCTAGTGAAAATGGTGAAATTTTAAGTTTTGAGCCACTCACTAAAATACAAATGCCTAATAATGCATCGATAATCATGTCAGAATGGGCACTAGGAAGATATCCAGAGATATGGGAGAATGAAATGATTAAGCAAGGTGCACAAAATATAGAATAGAATACACAAAAGTAAAAAGAGGTC
>CAZZCQ010000095.1:4397-5737 GCA_964652285.1 uncultured Tissierella sp. | reverse complement strand
CAATATGGTCATCTATCTTATAAATGCTAACCTTTTCTTTATCAATAGAATTAAATAGACGAACCTTATCAACATACCTGTACTCTTGGAAAAGTTCAATAGCTTCCTTCTTGTCATATATCACCCGTTCGATTAGATAGTCAGCTCTTATTATTTCCCACATCTTCTTCTCAATTTCTTTTAATTGTGTAAATCTAATGGAGTATGGTTTTCTAAGCTGAACATATAATCCAGGGCCTAAAAAATGTTCTATACTCACTGTTGCTTCAGGATATAGAGCCTTACAGGCCATAATAAATATTGCGGAAATAGTCTTTGTGTAAATCCTATATCCATCTACATCTTTATTATCTAGAAATTGAATTTCCATGCCATCTTCAACTTGAGAATTTAAATTAAATATCTGATTATTTATTCTAGCACCTAAATATTCTTTATAGTTTCCCTTGTAAACCTTTTTGGCTAATTCAAATAAGCTTACATTGTTGGATAAAGTTACATCTCCATACCCTAATACATTTACTTTGATGCTCATTACAAATCACTCCTGACAGATTCAAATCTATATATTTAAAGGCTACCACAATAATTGGTAACCTTCAAGAAAAATTAGTCATCTTAATTTGATTATTAAATAATAAATTCAAGGTCAATAATTGACCTTGAATTTATATAAGTAATATCTTACTCCACTATGAATGAAATCTTAGCATTCACTCTGTAATTCACAATTTTACCGTCCTTAACATTAGCTTGTAAGTTCTCGATATAGACACTTTGGACATTATCGATTGTCTTAGATGCATTATTTACAGCTTCTTGTGCTGCTGCTTCCCACCCATTAGATGATTCAGATAACAACTCAATGACCTTAACAACTGCCATATTACCCTCTCCAATCTTCTTTAGTTTTCATTTGACATTATTATTGTACCCATCAAAATTCAAACTATAAGGAAGGACTGAGTAATATTTACAAAATCTATTGAATCTCAGGTAAGAATAGTGTTCCTTTAGCAGTTCCGTCACTTAATTTTAGGATAATATTTTCTTCTTTTCCCATGGCTACAATTAATGAAGTACCATATTTGTTAACAATCTTAGCTGCCTCCACTTTAGTAGCTATGCCTCCAGTCCCAAATGAACCTTTATCACCTATTGAGATATTGTTTTCTAATTCATATGGATCTGTGACCTTTTCAATTAACATAGCATCTTCATTGTTAGTAGGGTCTTTATCATACACTCCCTCTATATCACTAAGCAATATTAGTAAATCAGCACCCCAAAGAGTTGCTGTTCTAGCTGCTAAAGTATCATTGTCACCTATTTTAATCTCC
>CAZZCQ010000095.1:1519-4387 GCA_964652285.1 uncultured Tissierella sp. | reverse complement strand
TACGCCCTCATCTATTAATGTAAATAGAGTATTTCTTATATTTAATCTCCTAGACTCAGATTCAAAATCATCCTTTGTTAAAAGAATTTGTGCTATATGAATATTATAATCATTGAATATCCTTCTATATGAATCCATCAACTCCACTTGCCCTATAGCACATAGGGCTTGTTTATAGTTAATATCCTCTTTTCTAGACCACTTACCTATTGTGCTAACTCCTGCAATCCTTGCACCAGATGAAACCAAAACCACTCTTTTCCCTTTATCAATAAGAGTTTTTACTTGATAAGCTAAGTTCTCTATAAACCTTTTATCAATAGTACCATCATCACTGGTAATAGTGCTACTACCAATTTTTATTACAATTTTCTTGCTTTGATTTACAGTATTCTCCATATCATCCCTACTCTCTTATTTGTCCTTGACCCATTATCAAATACTTATATGTGGTTAACTGCTCCAACCCTACTGGCCCTCTAGCATGAATCTTTTGAGTACTTATTCCCATTTCAGCACCAAAGCCAAATTCTCCTCCATCTGTAAATCTTGTTGAAGCATTGACATATACAGATGAGGCATCCACTTCTCTTTGAAATCTATTAGCATTGGTTAGATTTTCTGTTATTATTGCTTCTGAATGCTTAGTTCCATATCTATTGATATGATTTATAGCTTCTTCCACATCTTCCACTACTTTAATAGCAATAATTGCATCCAAGTATTCCTCACTATAATCTTCTTCTGTAGCTGAAATTACATCGATTACAGCTTGTGTCACTTCGCAGCCTCTTAATTCAATCTTATCTTTTATAGCATCATATGCTAATGGCAAAAATTTGTCTTTGATTTTTTTATGGACTAATAGCGTTTCACATGCATTACAAACGCCTAACCTTTGGGTCTTAGCATTCACTAAGATGTTTACTGCATCATCTAAATTAGCAGATTCATCTACAAACAAATGGCAATTACCCTCCCCGGTTTGTAATGTTGGTACTGTGGCATTATTAATTACAAACTGGATAAGATTTTTCCCTCCCCTTGGTATGACTAAATCTATAAATTCATTAGCCCTTAACATATCCAATACCAACTCTCTATTTGTATCTTCTACAAATTGAATAACATCTTCTGTTATAGAAGAGTTTTTCAGCCCCTTTTTTATTGCTTTAACCAAAGCAATATTTGAGTTAATAGCTGATGAACTCCCTCTCAACATGATGCAGTTTCCAGATTTTAAAGCCAAAGAAAAGGCATCTACAGTAACATTCGGTCTAGACTCATATACAATACCTATAACACCCAAAGGAACTGTCATCTGAGAAATGGTTAAACCATTCTCTAAAGTCCAGACTCTACTGGATTTCCATATAGGATCAGGTAAGCTCACTACAACATTGATGCCTTCAATTATCCCATCTAGTCTACTATTATCTAAAGCAAGCCTATCAATCAATGCTTCTGTCATATTATTATCTCTTCCGTTTTTAACATCTAATTCATTTGCCTTTAAAATCTCTTCTCGATTGTTCTCTATGCTCATAGCTACCTGTTCTAATGCTATATTTTTGTCCTTAGTAGAGGCAATCGTTAGTTGTCTTTCAGCCTGTTTAAGCAACAATCCTTTTTCTTTAATATAATCCACATTAATCAACCCCCTCTAAATAAACTATAAATAATATGCTTCATTTATACTTTTATTAATTAAAGTAATATAGTTCTATTTAGCATATATAATTTTTTAGTTTTTGTCAAATTAATTTATTTACTCTTCTTTTCATATTATGATTCCCTTATATTGTATTTACAGTAATATCCCTAGAAAAATGTGATTAACAAAGATGATTTGGGTAAACATATGATTAAGGAGGATGACAAATTGAAAACTTTTACAAATTATAAAATTAAAGATATGGAATTAATAAACAGAATAGTAATGCCACCAATGTGCATGTATTCTTCTGATAAAGATGGAATGGTTAATGACTTTCATAGAACTCACTATAGAAGTCGGGCTATCGGACAAGTAGGACTTATCATTGTTGAAGCCACAGGTGTACAACCCAATGGAAGAATCACAGATGCTGATCTTGGGATTTGGAGTGATGATCATATAGAAGGATTGAAATCATTAGTTAAGAGCGTAAAAAATTATGATAGTAAAATAGGAATTCAACTATCCCATGCTGGTAGGAAGGCAGTAGTATCTGATGATGAATATATAGTTGCTCCTTCTCCAATAAGACATAGTGATAAATATCAAAAACCTAAAGAACTTACAAAAGAAGATATAGCTGATATCGTAAAAGCTTTTAAAGAAGGCGCTAGGCGATCACTTGAAGCAGGATTTGATGCCATAGAAATTCATGCAGCCCATGGCTATTTAATACACGAATTTCTTTCACCAATTACTAATAAAAGAGATGATGAATATGGTGGAAGTTTAGAAAATAGAGTTAGATTCTTAAAAGAGATTATAAGCGCAATTAAAAATGTGTGGCCTGAAGAAAAACCGATAATAGTTAGAGTTTCTGCAGATGATTATGCTGAAGGTGGAATAGACAAAGATGAGATGATTAAAATAGTTAATCTTATTAAAGATAAAGTTGATATGATACATGTCAGCTCAGGCGGACTTATATCTGTAAGGATTACAACTTTTCCAGGCTATCAAATCTCCCATTCAGAAAGAATAAGAAACGAATGTAATATACCTACAATAGCAGTAGGACTCCTTGATTCGTTTAATCAAGCAGAAGAGATCTTAGGAAATAACAGGGCTGATTTAGTAGCCTATGGTAGAGCTCTACTGAGAAATCCATATCTTCCATTAAATATGGCTTTTGAAAACAATATAGATATAGT
>CAZZCQ010000095.1:0-1419 GCA_964652285.1 uncultured Tissierella sp. | reverse complement strand
TTTGTTTTCTAGTCGTCTGGGATAAATATAGGTTTTTAAAACATAAAATCCATAGTAAGAAGATACTCTCACTATGGATTTATCATTATTTAAATTCTATTACTTCAGCTTTAGCAATCTGTTCATCTTCGATTTCTTGCATCTTCTTTTCTATATAGGATTTTATGTTAGGTTTTGTTAGGTTTTCACTTCCAATAAACCTAGCCGTACTTTTTCTGTATCCTGCATTTTCAGCTGCCAAGGCGGCATTACCTATCTTAATATAATAATCAGCAAATTTCTTTTGTTTTATAGTCAATCTTTTTTTCATATCACCACCTACCTTAGTTTTTTGCATGAAAATAGAGCTAACAGGCTCTTTATAATCAAGATAACAAATTCTTTAATCTCTCAATAGATTCTCTATCATTTTTTAATATTTCACCAGTTAAATCTCTAGATTTATCATCTAGTTTCCCTCTTAGTATTTTTTCTACTTTATTTATTCCTTTTGTTTCACCTTCTATGGCTTTCTTTATAACTTCATTGGCATCTGATTCTGAACCTAGTCCCATATTTAACATCATTTCACCCATTTTGCCCTTCATACCTAGGTTTTCTTCTGGTTTACCACCACTTTCTAATATATAATTGGATAACTTTTCAATATTGTTTCTATGTTCCTTTTGAATTTCCATTAACTTTTCTTTAATGTTTTCATCATCTATCCTAGATATAAACACATTGAAACTTTCTACTGCCATATATTCACCTTGTAGCAACTCATTAAGTACTTTTTTGGTTTCATTGTTTTCTTTCAATTAATTTCCTCCTTAAGAACAATCTTTATAGCATAACTTTCTATTATGTTGTCAATAAATTGGAAATTTATACATTTTTATTTTATCTGTCACATTCTCCTACCTTCACGGATATAAACATGATTGTCCATGCACTCCTTAAGGCTATCGTATTTATCTAATTCTTCTATACTTCTAACTAATTAAAATTGAAGATAAAATATAAAAAGGAGTGGCAATTAATGAACGATAGGGAATTATTAGAACTTATTGCTACACAGGTGGGGACACTTACAATTGATATGCAGGATGTTAAAGACAGACTAGGTGGTGTAGAAGGTGAAATCAAAGAAGTAAAGGAAAGAGTAATCAAGATGGAAGATGACCATGGCAAAAAGCTTACTGTACTTTCTCTTGAAAGTGTAGAGAAAGAATCCGCTGCTGTATTTGATGATTTATTCAAAAATGGCACGCAAAGTGGCATGCAAGACAAGAATTTAAGGATAATCATGTAAAATAAAAAAGCTTGTGACTATTGATATCACAGGCTTTAAAGATGGCGTACCCTAAGGGATTCGAACCCCTGACCTTCTGGTTCGTAGCCAGACACTCTATCCAGCTGAGCTAAGGGTACATTTTA
>CAZZCQ010000094.1:0-5743 GCA_964652285.1 uncultured Tissierella sp. | reverse complement strand
AGATAATCCTAGATTTTTATCGTCCAAAATATATCACTCCATATAAATGTACTACTATTCTATATTATATAAATTATAAAAACAAGTTAGGATTAGCCTGCACTAATCCTATACATTAAACCTGAAGTTTATAATATCCCCATCCTGAACAAGATACTCTTTGCCCTCTAAGGTTACAAGCCCCTTTTCCTTAGCCTTAGCTACAGACCCATATTCTTCTAAATCATTAAACCTACACACTTCTGCCCTTATAAATCCCTTTTCAATATCAGTGTGAATCTTACCTGCAGCGTGTTTAGCTATGGTACCTTTTTTTATTGGCCATGCTCTGACTTCATCTTTACCTGAAGTCAAGAAAGAAATCAAGCCAAGATAATCGTAGGCAGTCTTCGAAAACCTATCAATTCCACTTTCTTTAATCCCTAACTCCTCCATAAATAACTCTCTATCCTCTTCATCGAGTTGGAAAATTTCTTGCTCTGTCTTTATCGACATTTCGATTAAAGGTGTATCGGTATCATTACAAAATTTGTGTAGAGCATCCTTACCTGGATAATCATTTTCTATCAATTGGATTTCATCTAAGTTAACTACCAAAATCATAGGCTGTTCAGAGAGAAATGAAAATGTCTTGAGTACTTCCTTCTCTTCATCATTTAAATCTATATTATGAATTAATAATCCGTTCTCTAATCCCTCTCTACATTTCTTTAAGATTTCTAATTCAGCCAAATTTTCTTTGGTAACCTTCTTTGATGTCTCTATTCTGTGGATACGATTCTCAATGACTCCTAAATCAGCAAACAGTAATTCAAGATTGATTGACTCTATATCTCTTATGGGATCTATGGACCCTTCTTCATGAATTACATTATCATTTTCAAAAACCCTTATTATATGTGCTAATGCATCAGTCTTTCTAACATTGTCTAAAAATTGATTCCCAACACCTTTTCCAGTACTAGCTCCCTTTGAAAGGCCTGGAACATCTATTACCTCTATTGTTGCATAGGTTGTTTTCTTTGGTTGATACATATCCTCAAGAAAGTCAATTCTATAATCAGGTATCTTTGCTATTCCCAGATTAGCCTCAATCTTCCCTGTGGAAAATCCAGTCACTTCAATATTTAAACCTGTTAGTAAATTAAACAATGTAGTTTTCCCTACCGATGGTAACCCTATTAATCCTATTTTCATATCATCGCAGAATATATACCTCCATTCTGCTTTTTCATCTCCTTTGACGATTTAATCTAAACACTAAGTGGCTTGCTACTTAGGTTTTGTCTAATATCCTTGTATAGAGTATATCATTATTAGGCGGATTCCTTCAATAGAGAATATATGATTTATTAACTATAAAGCAAGATTATAGTATATAATAAAAATATCATGTTTTTTTGGAGGGTTTAATGCAAAATAATATATTATTTAAAACTAATTATAGAAAGAATGAAAAATCAAGTAGATGGTTTATCACCCTCATATTATTGGCTTTAGCTTTGATTACAAGAATAATTCTATCATTTGCTGAAAAAGATCCTATTTTAGTTGAGAACCTTTATTCAACAGGAATTTATCCATATATTTCCAAGACCTTGAGCTTAATAAGTGGGATAATACCTGTTTCTATTGCAGAGATCTTATTTATTCTAATAGTCTTATTTATTATAATTGCAATTATTACCATTATACTTAAGCCAAGATACTTACTTAACAATTCATCAAAGATATTTCACTATACATTGAGAACTTTTGCTACAATGTATATTCTTTTCTATTTCTCATGGGGCTTCAATTATTATAGACAAGATTATTCAGTTATAGCAAATATGAATGACTCCCCTACCACATACAAAGATTTAAAAGAACTAACACTGATAATGATAGAAAAATCTAATGAAATTAGGGAGGGACTCCCTGAAGATGAAGATGGAATACTTTTGTTAGAGGATAACTTTCATGACTTGGGGAATATCGCTAATAAGGGGTTTGATGATTATAGGATTGGTAATATTGATTTATCTGACACTTATGGGAGGATAAAACCAGTATTTCTATCAAAATATATGAGCTATACAGGTATATCAGGCATCTATGTTCCATTTACCTCTGAACCAACCATAAATAAAGATATTCCCAATCATAGTTTGCTAACTGCAATAACTCATGAGTTAGCACATCAAAAGGGTTTTGCTAAGGAAGATGAGGCTAATTTTATTGCATATAAGGCAAATATAAATAACCCTGACAAAAGATTTCAATACTCAGGTTATTACTTAGCCATGGATTATTTAATGAATGAAGTATATAGAGAAAATCCTGATGATTATTCTATTTTTTATACACGATTAAGTGATGGTGTAAAGAGAGACATGAAATATGGAAGTGAATACTGGAAGTCTAAAGAGGGAAGAATTAGAGAGTCTGTAAATAACATAAATGATTCTTATCTAAAAGCCAACAACCAGTTAGATGGAGTTAGAAGTTATAGTGGCGTGGTAAAACTATTATTAGCAGAGCATAAAGACCAAAAATAAATGGGCTATGGGGTAATCCCCATGCCCATTATTTCATTTTTTTAGCATGAATTGCTTCATCCCTGATTTCCTCTTTCATACCTTCTAGGGATTCTAATCTTCTTTTGTTTTTTTCTTGTAAATCCTTTTTTGTTTTTTCATCATCTGTAAGTTCTATCATATCTTCTGCTAGTCTATAGTTTCTTATTGTATTATCGATATTATCTTGGATTTTATCCACATTGTCTCTTCTATCATCTGGTTTTGGTTTCTTTGTCATTAGAATCTCCTTCTTAATAATATTTTATCCTTCAATATTATCTTGCCTAATAAGAAGATATTTATCCTAAAATTCAATTTATTTTTATTCCTTTAGAATTAAATATGATAACACCTACTATCATTATTACCAGGCCAACTAATTTTGTTGAATCGAAGGGTATTTTTTCAGCACCAAAGATTCCAAATGCATCAATTAAGGTTGAAAAGAATAGTTGGGCTATAACCATCAAAACAGTAGATAATGAAGCACCCAGTGTTGATACACTATTGGCTATTGTAAATATGATAAATACACCTAATACCCCGCCTAATAAGTAAAGCTTGTTTACTTCTGATATATTTCTTAAATTCCCATTTCCAAAGAAATGTACCATAATTAAAGCAAATATTAGACCAACGCTATGTACAACAAGTGTAGCCTCCCACATTCCAAGTTTGCCGCCTATATGCGCACTAAAGACATTCTGTGTGGCTGCAATTATTACAGCTAATAATGCATAAAAAATTCCAACATATATTTTTTCCATACACTTCTCCTTAATCTATAGTATTATTATTATAACATATAATTTATATAAACCGATACTTTAGAAAATCTAAATAAGGGTAAAATATTTATAGGAGATGATGATATGGATAAGAAATATACAAAGCCAAGTCAAGAAGAAATCGAAAAGAAATTAAGTATTTTAGAATATAAGGTGACACAAGAGGATGCCACTGAAAAACCATATACCCACGAGTACAATGAAGTATATGAAGATGGTATCTATGTAGATATTGTATCTGGGGAACCATTGTTTTCCTCTCATGATAAATATGATGCAGGCTGTGGTTGGCCAAGCTTCACTAAGCCCTTGGATGATATAAATATTATAGAAAAAGAAGATACTTCCCGTGGAAGAGTCCGCACAGAGGTAAGAAGTGAATATGCTGATTCACATCTAGGTCATGTTTTCAGTGATGGACCTAAGGATAGAGGAGGGCTAAGATATTGTATCAATGGTGCATCTTTACGATTTATCAAAAAGGAGGATTTAGAAAAGGAAGGCTATGGGGAGTATTTAGTATTATTTGATTAACAAAATAGGACTTTATGGACTGTGACAATTATTCTAAATTGATATAACTGAAGTTATCCAATTTATATAATCCTTAATAGATTGCTACTGGTCCATAAGGTCCATCTAAGATTGTTATCTCTGTTTCAAAGATATCTGTCAAAATCTCCGGCTTCATAATCTCCTCTACACTACCAAAAGCAACAATCTGTCCATCTTTCATGGCACAGATTCTATCCGAATATTTGGCTGCAAAGTTTATATCATGCATAACTGTAAGAATTGTCCTTCCAAATTCATTGGCGGCTCTTCTTAAGTGCTCCATCATTTGAACAGATCTAGCAACATCAAGGTTGTTAAGTGGTTCGTCTAAAAGTACATATTCTGTCTCTTGGCATAAAACCATGGCTACATATGCTCTTTGTCTTTGACCACCAGAAAGCTCATCTAAGTATCTATTTTCTAAATCATCCAATCCTAGAAAGTCTATATATCTAGAAATAATAGTCTCATCCTCTTTAGTTAGCCTCCCCTTTGAATAAGGGAAACGTCCAAATCCAACTAATTGTCTAACAGTAAGTCTAGTTATAAAATGATTTTCTTGTCTTAAAATAGTCAAAATCTTTGCTAAGTCTTCTGATTTAGATTTAGAAACATCCATATTTGCCACTGTGATCTGTCCTTCATCCATATCTAAAAGTCTTCCAATCATCAAAAGCGTGGTAGATTTTCCAGCTCCATTTGGTCCAATTAAGGAGGTAAGACCAGCTTTTGGTATGTCAATATTCAGAGGTCCTATTTTTACCTCATCAGAATATTCCTTTTTTGCATTATTTATCTTTATCATAAAGTCCCCTTCCTTAAAATTACAATTAAAAATGTTATTCCACCAAACATTTCAATAATAACTGAAACTACACCCTGAGCATTAAATACATGATACATAAAAAAGTATGCCCCGGTTATTATTAAAAATCCTATGGCAAGGGCCATGGGAAATATATATCTATGATCATAGGTTGGTGCCGCTTGATAACTCAAAGTTGCAACTAAAAATCCATAGAAGGTAAGTGGCCCAACTAAAGCCGTTGAAATTGACATTAAAACAGAAACTAATATGAGCGTATAGATTACATTAAATTGATGATTGACTCCTAAGGCCGTAGATACATCCCTTCCAAGTGACGCTACATTTATTCTCTTAGAATACGTGAGAAGAAGTATTACTGCAACTATTACAAGTGGAATCGCAATAGGAAAATATTTAACATCTGCATTATTGACGGAACCAAATAATCTAGCCTGTAAAATATCAAACTCCGAGGGTGCAAGAAGCCTTCTCATAAAAGATGACAAAGATCTTAGCCCGGTTCCAATAATAACTCCTACCAAAAGCATAAGTTGTAAATCTCCATACTTCCCAGAAAGTAACCATCCATAAAGTATTAAGCACATCACCACCATAGCAGTAACTTGAAATATAAATGAGCCAACTCCACTAAAACCTATAAATGTACTAGCACCAAAGAAAAACATTGTAGAAGTATGAATTGTTGAGTAAAGTGCTTCAAAACCTAGAAGTGAAGGAGTTATGACTCTGTTATTGGTAATTGATTGGAAAGCAACAGTAGATAAACTCTGACAGGTTGCAGCAATAATCATAGCAATAAGAGCTATCATCCTTCTCCTAACCACTGGGATAAAAGAAGGCGAATCTATTGGAACTGGATTGTTATAAACCAAAAGTCCATAGGAAGCAAGAACGCCAAAAACAACCAATGTCATCAGCAAAATCCAATATCGTTTTTCTTCTCTTTTACAATGGAAAGCCCTAGCTGATCTATTTTCACAAGGAAAGCTACAATCTATTATAGTATCTTC
>CAZZCQ010000093.1:4210-5756 GCA_964652285.1 uncultured Tissierella sp. | reverse complement strand
TACTAAAACTGACTAGAATGCAAGCTGACTATAACAACTTAAAGAGACGCACTGAGATTGAAATGAAAAAATCTATTGACTATGGTATAGAATCTGTAGCTTGTGAACTGTTACCTATACTCGACAATTTTGAGAGAGCTCTAGATTCTGAAGATGACAAGGGAGCCAGTTTTTACAAGGGCATTGAAATGATATACAATCAATTGATTGAAACACTTAGGAAAATGAATATTGAAGAAATTGATGCATTGGATAATCCTTTTGATCCAAATTGGCATAATGCTATAATGGTAGAGGAATCAGAAGAACATGAAGAAGGAACTGTAATAGAAGTATTGCAGAAAGGATACAAGATTAAAGATAAAATAATCAGGCCTAGCATGGTAAAGGTTTCAAAATAATTTAGTAAATTGGAGGAATATATATGGGAAAAATAATTGGAATTGATTTAGGAACAACAAACTCAGCAGTAGCAGTTATGGAAGGTGGAGAAGCTGTAATTATCCCTAATGTTGAGGGGAACAGAACAACACCATCTGTAGTCGCTTTTACAAAAGATGGTGAAAGATTGGTTGGTGAAACTGCAAAAAGACAAGCAATCACAAATCCAGATAGAACTATTCAATCCGTAAAGAGGATTATGGGTTCTGATAATAAAAAGAATATTGATGGAAAAAATTATACTCCACAAGAAATATCTGCCATGATACTACAAAAAATCAAATTAGATGCTGAGAGTTATTTAGGTGAAACTATTACGGAAGCTGTTATCACAGTTCCTGCATATTTTACCGATAGCCAAAGACAGGCAACAAAGGACGCAGGAAGAATCGCTGGATTAGAAGTTAAGCGAATTATCAATGAACCTACAGCAGCTGCTTTATCTTATGGTATGGATAAAGAACAAGGGCAACATAAGATAATGGTTTTTGACTTAGGCGGGGGAACATTTGATGTTTCCATCCTAGAGTTAGGGGATGGAGTATTTGAAGTATTAGCTACAAGAGGGAACAATAACCTTGGTGGAGATGACTTTGATAATAAATTAATTGAATATATAAATGGGCAATTCAAAAATGAAAATGGTATTGATTTAACTGCTGACAAGATGAGCCTACAAAGGCTAAAAGAAGCTGCTGAAAAAGCTAAGAAAGAATTGTCAACAACAATGACAACTAGTATAAATTTACCATTTATCACAGCAACCCAGTCAGGACCATTACATTTAAACATGGATATAACTAGGGCAAAATTTGAAGAATTGACATCAGATCTGGTAGATAAAACCATAGAACCTGTAAAATTAACTTTAAAAGATGCTGGTCTTCAACCTTCAGATATTGAAAAGGTTTTATTGGTTGGAGGTTCCACAAGAATCCCAGCGGTCCAAGCAGCAGTCAAGAATCTAATAGGCAGAGAACCACAAAAGGATATCAATCCTGATGAATGTGTGGCATTAGGTGCAGCAATTCAAGGTGGAGTATTGAGTGGAGAGGTTAAAGATCTACTATTACTAGATGTGGCTCCATTATCCCTTGGAATTGAG
>CAZZCQ010000093.1:0-4200 GCA_964652285.1 uncultured Tissierella sp. | reverse complement strand
TGCAGACAATCAAACATCAGTTGATATACATGTATTACAAGGTGAAAGAGAAATGGCAGCAGACAATACCACTTTAGGTAGATTTCAATTATCTGGTATAGCACCGGCTAGAAGAGGAATCCCTCAAATAGAGGTTACCTTTGATATAGATGCTAATGGTATAGTAAATGTAACCGCAAAGGATAAAGGAACAGGCAAAGAACAAAGAATCACAATTTCATCTTCAAGCAAATTATCCGATGAAGAAATAGACAAAAAAATAAAAGATGCTGAAAGGTTTGCGGAAGAGGATAAGAAGAAGAAAGAAGCAATTGAAATCAGAAACAATGGAGATTCATTGGTCTATCAAACAGAAAAAACTCTTAAGGATTTAGAGGGTAAAATCTCATCTGAAGAAAAATCTGCTGTTGAGAGCAAGTTAGAAGCACTTAAAAAAGCTCTTGAAGGTGACGACATGAATAACATCAAGAGTAAGACAGAAGAGCTTTCAGAAGAGTTCTATAAGATCTCAGAAAAATTATATCAAGATGCAAACCAAGGTGAACAAGGCTCATCAAGTCAAGATGACGATATAGTTGATGGAGATTATGAAGTGGTGGATGAAGACAAAGAATAGATAAAAAAATGTGTAGTATCGACTTTGTAGATATAGACATATTTATAAAGTACGCTCTTCCATTCTAGATTCTCAAATATCACGACACGGTCAAAAATAGGTCTGCAAACTCGCTCCGCTCAAACAGTGCAGACCTATCAATTTTCTCCCTTAGTCGGATATTTAGACGAATCTTTCATAAGTCATCGCTTAACATTATAAATATGTCTTATGAAAGGCTATGTTTATGTATGAGGCCAAATGGCTAAAGTGATGATTATTGCATCTTGAAGCGCAAGAATGCTTTAGCCTTTCGCCGAAATATATTTTGTTATTTTGAATTAAAGTTGATTTAAAAGGTTGGTGAATTTGTTGAGGGATTTTTATGATATTCTAGGGGTAGACAAAAATGCAGATGATAATGATATCAAGAAGGCTTATCGAGAATTAGCCAAAAAATATCACCCGGATTTAAACCCAGATGATAGTGAAGCTGAACAGAGATTTAAAGAAGCTACAGCAGCATATGAGATACTAAGTGATTCTGAAAAAAGGTCCAGATATGATAGATTTGGTCATGCAGGTGTGGATCCTCAAGCTGGCAGTGGTGATTTTGGGGGATTTGGTGATATATTTGATGATCTTTTTGATATCTTTGGAGGCGGATTTGACGGATTTAGCGGATCTTCACAGAGATCTAGAAGAACTGGTCCTGTTAAAGGTCCAGACTTAAGATATAATCTCAATCTTGAGTTTAGAGAAGCTGTATTTGGTATAGAAAAGGAGATTCAATTTAGAAGAACAGAGGACTGTACCACATGTAATGGGTCAGGAGCTAAACCTGGTACACATAAACATACATGCTCTAATTGTAATGGAAGTGGGCAAGTTAGGTATGCTCAACAAAGTGCCTTTGGTCAATTTGTAAGGGTTGGTACCTGTGATGTTTGCAATGGAAGTGGAGAAGTTATAGATGAAAAATGTCATACTTGCGGTGGAAATGGTAAGGAAACCAAAACGAAGCGACTTAATATAAAAGTCCCAGCAGGGGTTGATAATGATTCAATTATTTCTATAAGGGGAGAAGGCGATTCAGGTACAAATGGAGGACCATCCGGGGACTTATATGTATACATTTCTGTAAAAAAAGATTCTGTCTTTGAAAGAGAAGGCAACAATATTTTCTTGGACATACCTATTACCTTTACTGAAGCTGCTTTAGGAGCAGAAATAGAAGTACCAACTTTAGACGGAGTAGAGAAGTTTAATTTAGATGAAGGTACTCAAACAGGCACAAGGTTCAAGCTGAAAAATAAAGGGGTAGTTAATCTTAGAGGTAGCGGAAAAGGAGATCTTTATTTTACTGTTAATATAAAAGTACCAAGAAAATTGACAGATGAGCAGAAGGAGTTATTAATAGAGTTTTCCAATTCCTCTGGTGATGAGTATAAAAAGGGAGAACCCAAAAAGAAATTTTTCAATAAAGTAAAGGATGTATTTAATTAAGATTATGGTGGACACATAGGTCTGCCAAATTTTTTTGCTTTCTCTAGTATTTTCTATCATATTGGTATATAATTTATTTACTATTTACAAGGGGGCATTTTACTAAATGAAATGGATAGAATTTGTTGTAAAGACTATTCCAAAGAATGAATATATTGTTTCTGATATTCTCTACCAAGCTGGTGCGGTTGGTTTGGCTATAGAGGATCCACAGGACTATATAGATCTATCAGAGAATGAAGAATCATGGGATTTTATTGATGATTCTCTTCTTGATTTTTTTGACGATAATGAAGAGATAACTTTAAAGGCCTATTTTCCACAGAATGAAGATATTGAAAGGATAAATTCCTTTATAAAAAATAGATTGATAACAATCCCCCTTAAAGAAAGTGGTTCAATCTTAGGAGAAGTAACCCTTAATTCAATAGATGATGAGGATTTCGCTGAAAATTGGAAGAAGTATTATAAACCCTTAAGAATTGGAAAGAAAATTATCATTAAGCCATCTTGGGAAGTTTATGAAGAGAAGGAAGATGATATAGTTATTGACCTAGACCCTGGTATGGCATTTGGAACTGGAACCCATGAGACTACATACATGTGCATAGAAGCTTTAGAATCATTTATAAGGGTAGGGGACTTGGTTTATGACATTGGATGTGGCAGTGGGATTTTAAGTGTAGTAGCGGCCAAACTGGGGGCTGAGAAGGTTGTTGGAATAGACATAGACCCTGTATGTATAGATGTTTCAAAAGAAAATATAAGGCTAAACTCTATTGGTGATAAAGTTCAAGTATACAAAGGAGACCTCTTTGAATTTGTAGATGACAAAGCAGATCTTATTGTGTCCAATATCATTGCTGAAACAATAATTGATATGGTTAAGGAATTACATATATACCTAAAAAATGATGGGACATTTATCGCTTCAGGAATAATTCTTAGCAAGGTTGAATCAGTTGAAGATGCATTAACAAGAAGTGGCTTCAAAATACTTAATACAAAGATATTAGGAGAATGGGCTTGTATAATAGCTCAAAAATAGGTGATTTAAATGCATAGATTTTTCGTAGAAAAAAGTCAGATTAATAATAACAATATATATATTAAAGGAAAGGATTTAACACATATAAAAAAAGTACTAAGGTTAAAAGCCTTTGATATCATGGAGCTTTCCTGTGAAGGTATAAACTATCTAGCTGAAATATCAGAAATAACTAAAGAACATGTTAAAACAAATATTATATCTGTAGAAGCTGGTAGAAACGAACCAAATATTGATATAATTCTATACCAGGGATTAGCTAAAGCTAGTAAGATGGATTTGATTATTCAAAAATGTGTAGAAATTGGTGTTAAGGATTTTTATTTTGTTGAAACCTATAGGGCTGTGGTGAAGCTTGACAATAAAGAGAAAGCAGATTCAAAAATAGCTCGATGGCTAACCATCTCTGAACAAGCTGCTAAGCAATCCAAACGAGATTATATCCCTCAAATTAAGGGAATTATTAGTTTTAAGGAAATGATGGATTTGATTATTAATGATGGGGAAATAATTGTTCCTTATGAGAATGAAGCGGATTTAAGTATTAAGGATGGTCTGAAGAACATAGATGGGAATAAGATAAATCTAGTAATAGGACCTGAAGGTGGCTTTGAAGAATATGAGATAAATGAATTAAAGAATATAGGCGCTAGTATTGTAACTCTTGGTCCTAGAATACTCAGAACTGAAACAGCAGGATTGGTGGCATCAACCATAATATTATATGAGCTTGGAGATTTAGGAGTGATTTAATGAATAGAGTAGCTTTCCATACCTTAGGCTGCAAGGTAAATCAATATGAAACTGAAGCTATGGAAAAGATGTTTGAAGATAAGGACTATATCATTGTGAAAGAGGATGACTTAGCAGATATATATGTTATAAATACTTGTACAGTGACTAATCTTTCAGATAGAAAATCTAGACAGTTTATTAGAAGGGTCAAGAAAATCAATGAGGATTCGGTTATAGCTGTAGTAGGTTGTTATTCTCAAGTATCACCTGATGAAGTGGGAAAAATAGAGGGTGTAGATGTTATAATTGGGACAAG
>CAZZCQ010000092.1:0-5758 GCA_964652285.1 uncultured Tissierella sp. | reverse complement strand
CCTGCTGATGTTTCTATTGGGTTTAAAGGAATTATCAGGATACCCTTTGATGATATCCCTTCTTATGGAAATATCTATCTCCTTATTTGCCCAATTCCCTCTGGCATCAGCTAATATTTTATAATCCTTATCTATTAGAATACAGTATAGATTATCACCTTTTCTTAAGGTAGATGGATTGATTTCAGCTTCGATTATGCCATCTTTAACCTCAGAAAGTATATAAGACCATTTTCCATTGACCCATTTATATATACCCCCATCATACTTACCATAGTATTCCATGGAAATGGTGATAGGCTTAGAATTGTTTAAATTACTAGAGGAATTATCAAGTTGAATATTATAGATGTCTGATGCTTCAATATATCTGGATTTATTTACACTATATTTAGAATTGAATATCTTCTCAATCTTTAATCTGACATCATTGTAGAAAGTACCGCTTAGGATTTTTACCTCTAAGGCATAATCATTAGAAATAAAGCTTCCACCAGAAATAGGTACTATTTCATACTCAGCCCTATCAATTAAGGAATCATGATAGGCTTCATAATAGCCATCTTCATAGCCAAGTTTAAATCCACTGACAAAACCAGTCTTATAGTCAGTCAAGGCCTTGTTCAGTTGATATTCGTTTATAATCGAAGAATCTGATGGTAAATCCCTTTTGTAATTATTTGACTTGCCTTCAAAAACATCCTTTTCCCCATTGATTTTTCCCATTGCATAACCTAAATCATTCCCATTGCTGGCAGCAGAGGCAATAATTTTATCTGTGTTTTCCAATAGAGCAAATTCAAAGGCATCATTATATCCTTCCTGGAACTTTTCTCTAAATTCACTTAAGAATGCAGATCTATATAGAGAGGTCTCTCTTTCCAGATTAAACATGGATATTATCTTGCTATTGGTAGGAATAGCCCTTGACCAGCTGGAATTCAGATTGTTATAGAAATCCCTATAACCATACATCTCTCCCATGCTCTCTCCCAAAGAAGCAGCGTAGTTTACATCCACATCAGGTTGTTCAGCATCAGGAGTAACCAAGAGTGCTCTAGCCTCAGTGTAGCCTGCTAAATACCCAGAAGCATACTCCTCATAGAAGTGTTTTTTGTTTGTTTCGGTTAACTTATCAATTTCTGTCCTATATTTATTGTATATACTTATTTCACTAGGGAAAATTGGATGGATTGGTATATCAGCTCCATATGAAAAATTCTGCAAAACATATAAATATCCATCTTCAAAGCCCTTAATTGAGCCATCAATAGGATCATCCGCATATACACTTGTAGCAGAAAAGGCCAAAGTTAAAAGCAATACAATAGCTATCAATCTCTTATTCTTCATCTTAATCACCCCTTAGTGTCTTTTTAGGACAAGTACTTTCCCCACTGGAAGTACTTCACCTGCTCTTATATCATTTAGTTGCATAATCTCATTTTTATATGACATAGTTCCATACATCTTCCTGGATATTTCCGATATATTATCTCCAGCTTCCACTACATAGAATAAATAGGTCTCTTGATTGCCAGCAGCAATCTCCTCATCACTATCTGAATAGAATGCTTCCATCTTATCAATCAACATAACACCAAAATCATCCCTATTGAATGGCAATTCATAGTATATCTTGTCCAATCTAAGAGGATACAAGGTTAGGTCAGAAGGTGGACTTGTCTCCACATAATTCCATCCTGTCCATGTTAAGCCATTGACCATTGGAAAATCTACAGGCACTCCATCTTGAGTCACTAGTCTCATACCTAATGTACCAGGGGAATATCCATAGGAGTAAATCCATGTGCCAATAGTAGTAGGTGGAACCTTAAACTCAATATCAGTAGATGATAGATCCACATAGGCCCTGTTCTCTTCCTCTAAGGCAAGTATATTGAATTCAAAACGCATAGAATATCTACCTGATTTTCTTATATTGGAAGGAGATACATTGCCCTTTACCATAGGACTTGATGGTATGAAATTATAGGAAGAATAATCAAATTCATGCAATAGTTGCTTTCTCATACCTACCTTTATATCAGGGCTAAGAACAATCTCACCATCTTCATCCACACTTATCCCACTAGGAGAATCACCAGCAGTTGACGCTGTAGTAAAATCATCATAGGATTCGAAAGGTAGACTATCTCCAGAGCCATCAGCAGTTTCTACAAATATAACATTTGGATCCGTCTCAGCAATTCCTTCCAAACTATATATCTTTAAAGCCATAGAACCTGATAAATCATCTGATTCTGAACTATCTATTGAAAGGCTATCAATCAATATCCTTCTAGGACTAGTTTGAAATGAATTGAGAATATCAATCACACCATTATAACCCCCCTCAAAAGGGAAGCTAGCCTCCATATTTCTTACATCCATTTCTCCCAGCTTAGCGGTAGTTGGTCTAGAAAAGCTCAAATCATCCACATTAAAATTCTCTTCATTAATCAAATCATTAAGTAAATATATAATTTGGGATTGATCTAAGGTTGGAAAATATTGGGATAAGATCTGACTTCTTTCCTTGTCTAATTCATCCCATTGGTCTCGAATCTTCTCTTCACTTTTTAAAGTATCGTTGATATCGATTATTTGCAACTCATAATCAGCCTTTTCAGCCTCCAAGCTTGTCAACTTTGCAGCCTGAGGTTGAAAAATAAATCGATTAGATACCCATACTAATACAACCAGTAGCAGCAAGCCAAGTAGTATCTTTTCACTCTTTGTCAAAGGTCTGGTATTAATCAATCTTTTTTTAGACGATGGTGTCATCATTAATACCCACCTCCTTTAAAGTAATAATCATTGAAAACCTATAATAATCCTCTTCCGATGTGATATGTGAGACAAATATCTCATCCACATTTTCAATATCTTCTAAACCCTTCCCAAATTCAGCCACAGACCATTTGTCCTTGGATATACCTGATATCTGAATTTCTTGCTTATTAATAGAAAGATTGGTAAAGAAGAGATCCTCTGGCATCTTAGAAGTAATCAAATTAAGATATTCTTCATCGATTATATCTGCATCCTCCACAACCTTATCCATCACCTTAATCTTATTTACCTCTTCTTCAAAGGTCAATACTTGAGTTTCCAGTTCTTTTATCTCATTGACCTTTTCAATAGTAGAGGGATTCTCAGTAATAGCTCTTAAATCGGCTACATTCTTCTCTAAGGACTTTATCGAATTTAGGTTAAATAAACCAAGAGCTATGGTATAAAGAGCATATAAAATGATAAAAGCAAATAATACCTTAGTAATGGATAATTTTAATGAACGCTTCTCTACATAGGATTCAAAAAAGTTTAAGTCTCTCATAATCACACCCCACTAACACGGATTAGTCCACCAATTGCATTTCCATATTTAGACAAATCCCCATCAAATTTTAACTTATCTATGCTATTAAGTTTAACACAAGGAATATCGAAGTAATGAATAAAGAGCTCTTCTATTCCCTTAACTTGAGATAGAGGTCCATGTAGTAAAAGTAAATCAATATTGTTCTCCCTATCTCTAGTCCGATAATATCTGATAACCATCTCAACCTTATCAGCAATTTCGTGCAAGCCCTTTCTTGCTTCTTCAATCATTGACTTTTCATCAGATTCAGCCTCTGTCTCATTTATATTCTCCAAATTTAAAATCCAATCCATAGCTTGTTGATCCGATATAGAGAACTTATCACTTAAAGCCTCGATGATATCATTAAACCCACTATCAATCGATCTTGAAACTTCAATTTGCTCATCCTTGATAATTGTAAAACCTGTAGACTCACAGGATAAATCCAGAAATCCCAAAGTCTCACCTTGAACTGCTTGGCTGTTGATAGATTCACCATAGCTTAGGAGCTTGGTTATAGCATTACCCTTGTAATCAAGAACGACAGGTTTGAGGCCTGCATTCTTAATCAGTTGAAAATGGTCTTGTACCATATCTTTTGGTACACCGATAATAAGCATATTTAGCTTCTCTACCCCATCCTCCAACAGACTACCTAAGTTAATATACTTGACAACATAATCCTCAGGGTGAATTGGTACATAATCTCCAAGTTGGTATTCGATTAAGTTGTCTATATCCTCCTTATCAACCTTAGGAAAAACCACTTCACGAATAATTATGATTGAGGAATTGATAACCCCATGTACATTCCCCTTATAGACTCCATTCGAGGACAATCCATTTTTCAAAACATAGGACATTTGCTCCATGTCCTTGATGACTCCATCCTTATAAATACCACTAGGTATAGGGATGGAAAAATGCTTATTTATTATTATACCTTTCTTTGAAGCCTTTCCTACTACAATCCTAATTTCTCTTGAACCAAAATCCATTCCAATGGCTTTTGAAGTATTGACTATATTCATCATATCCCCCCTCATATATTGAATTTGAAAATTTTTTCTATAATTACTTGTCATTCCGAACCTAGTGAGGAAACCTTATTCTTTCAATATATCTAAGATTCCTCGCTTACTCGGAATGACACTTATATATCATTTTGTAGGGGCAGGTTTCCATGCCTGACCGCCTTACCCCAATAATGCCCAATATGCCTCTATAATCCCCTCACCCCACAAGAGGGTGACGAAAAAACCAACCACTATAAAGGGTCCAAAAGGAATTGGATCCTTTCTTTTCTTAATCTTAGAAGCTAATAAAAATATTGAAATGATAGCCCCTATAATAAATGATAATAGTATATTCAAGAGGGATAGTCTAGCCCCAAGTACAAATCCCAAGGCTCCAATAAGGGTTACATCTCCCCCACCCATACCTCCTTTGGAAATCAATACTATAGCTAAAAAAATGCCTCCAGCCAAGATAAGTCCCATAATACTAGTCAACAATTCTGGAGATATATGATAAATAATATAATTTAACAATTTATGTAATAAGGATAAAATCAGTATAATTATCACCAAAATATCCGGTATAACCATGTCTATCAAGTCTATAAATGTAATGACAATTAAAACAGAAGATATCAGACCATAAAAGAGAAAGTCCAAGGTAAAACCAAAATAAAAAAATAAAATAAGATATATAAGTCCATTTAAGGCTTCAACTATAGGATACTGTTTGCTTATATCAAGTCTACAATATCTGCACTTCCCCCTTAAGGATATGTAGGATATCAAGGGTATATTGTCATACCATTTAAGGCTGGTCCCACATGAGGGACAATGTGAGGAAGGAAAGGCGATACTCTCCTCCCTTGGTATCCTATATATACAAACATTTAAGAAGGAACCAATTATTATTCCGTATAAAAAGATTATAAGATTCATGCAAAACTCCTAGTCTGATTTCAATTATTTAATCTCTATTCTATTACTCCTATATAGAAAGACCACAAGCATTAGAATAAATACTCCCAAATACATAAAGGGCTTCAGATGCTGAGTATCTCTAATTGCATATGGGGTTGCCCTGAAGAAATTCAGGATAAACCTAGCAAATGAAAATATGGCTGCAAATGTGGCAAATACCACCCCTTCCCTAGGTCGCTTCTTAAACAAGTAGACCGATAAGATAAAGCCAAACAAACCTATCAATGATTCGATAATCTGTATGGGATAAAGGGGCAAAGAATAGGACAAATTCCCATTCTCCCCTACGAAATCGACCAATTCATTATAAAAATTATCATAGGGTGGAGTCCCCACTGGGTAGGAAATCCCAAAAGCAGATTCAGTTGGTATCCCATAGCAGCAGCCATTTAAG
>CAZZCQ010000091.1:0-5949 GCA_964652285.1 uncultured Tissierella sp. | reverse complement strand
TTTTTAGATTTATAATTTACAAGTATTTTCTATCATACCCTTGACACGAGAGGGTGTAGCTAAGACTTTCTTACCTTTAGACGGTTCAGCTGATAATACAAATTCCTCAGTACTAGGCGGTATGACCTCTGATGTAGCGATTACCTCTCCAACAACTCCAGCTGTCTCCTCTTCAACTACTTCAGCTATGGTAGCTTCTGCAGCTTCACTAGATTCTTCACCTTCCACATCAATAGTTATAAATCCCTGCCCTACATTGATGGTGTCTCCTTCGCCAAATTTTAGATTCAATACTTTACCTGTTCTAGGTGAAGGTATTTCAGTTGTAACTTTATCAGTTTCAACTTCTGCTAATGAATCACCTTCATTGATATTATCTCCTTCTTTAACTAACCATTTCATTAAGACACCTTCATGGATGCCCTCACCAATATCAGGGAATAAAAATTCAAATTTCATATATCTTTCCTCCTCCTAATATCTAACAACTTCTAAGATTGTCTTTGCTATTCTATCTGGGGTAGGAATATAGTGATTTTCTCCCCGAGCTAATGGGAAGGTGGTGTCAAACCCAGTCAATCTTGTTGGTGGTGCCTCAAGATATAAGAATGCTTTTTCATTTACAATGGAGATAATCTCTGCACCTATACCTAGTGTCTTAGGTGCTTCATGAACTACCAATATTCTTCCTGTTTTCTTGACAGATTCTATAAAACTATCTCTATCCATTGGGGCAATTGTACGGAGGTCAATAATCTCAGGTTTAATGCCCTCACCCTTAATCATATCTGCAGCTTTTTGCACATCTCTGACCATTGATCCCCAAGTTACAATAGTTATATCCTCGCCTTCTTGAATCAATTTAGCCTTACCTATAGGAATCTCGTATGCCTCTTCAGGGATTTCCTGTTTAAAAGCCCTATATATCTTCTTTGGTTCCCAGAAAAGCACTGGATCTGGGTCACGAATCGCAGAGATTAGAAGTCCCTTAGCATCATAAGGGGTAGATGGTATGACTACTTTAAGGCCAGGAATCTGAGCATATAATGCTTCAGTAGACTCAGAGTGGTGCTCCAAGGCTCTAATTCCCCCACCATAAGGGGCACGAATCACCATAGGCAATGAGTATTTACCTCTTGATCTATTACGCATCCGTGCTACATGACTTACTATTTGGTTAAATGCAGGATATGCAAAACCTGAAAATTGAATTTCAACGACAGGCTTCAATCCATTAACAGCCATGCCTACAGCAGTACCTATGATAGCAGATTCTGCAAGAGGAGTGTCAAATACTCTATCCTTACCAAATTTCTTTTGTAGATCTACTGTAGCTCTAAATACTCCACCCTCAAGGCCTACATCTTCTCCATAAACCACAAGGGTTTTATCTAACTCTAATTCATTCATTAGTGCTTGGTTCACAGCTTGAACAATATTTAAAGTATTAGCCATCTTATTTACCTCCTTCTAAAAAAGATTTGTAATCATTTAATTGTTCCTCTAATTGAGGAGGCATTGTTTCATAATGATATTTAAATATATCATCAATTTCAGTATCAGACTTATTCTCAATGGATTCAAAAGTGGACATAACTTCTTTTCCCAATTCATCTATAGTTTTTTCTTTCCACCCATCAGTGAGTATTCCTTTGTTTTTTAAATATATTTCAAATCTTAATACTGGATCCTTATCCTTCCAAACTTCTACCTCTTCCTCTTCTCTATACTTGCTTGGGTCATCAGAAGTAGTATGGGCTCCCAATCTATAGGTGTAAGCCTCAATTAGTGATGGTCCTTCACCATTCCTTGCTCGCTCTATAGCCTCTTTTGTAGCTGCATACATGGCAAAGATATCATTTCCATCTACTAATATACCAGGCATTCCATAGGCTACAGCTTTAAGAGCTAGGTTCTCACTCATGGTCTGTTTACTGATATGAGTTGAAATAGCATATTGATTGTTTTGAATAACAAATACAACAGGTGCATTAAAGACCTTGGCAAAGTTAAGTGCTTCATGGAAATCACCATGGGAGGTGCCCCCATCTCCAACATAGCCAAGAGCAACGGACCTTTCTCCCTTGATGTTATTTGCCATTCCTATACCAGTTGCATGTTGTAGATGTGATGCAATAGGGATTGAAACAGGTAACACTCGAACATCTTCAGGTGTATGGCTACCCCATTCATTACCATACCAATAGAGGTAGATACTCTTCAGTGGAACACCCTTTACAAGCCAAGCTCCTAATTCTCGAAAGGCTGGGACAAGCCAATCTTCATCCTTCATAGCATATGCACTACCAATTTGAGCTGCCTCTTGACCAGAGTTAGGTGCATAGGTTAACATTCTGCCCTGTCTTTGATAGGATAGAGCCTTTTCATCTATAACTCTAGTGTACAACATAGTCTTATATAGATAGAGCAACTCTTCTTCAGTAAAATCAGGTAAATCTTTTTCATTAATTATCTCACCATTAGAATTTAAGATTTCAAATCGTTCATTTTCTAATGGATTATAATCTTCAAAACGCATAAACTTGACCTCCTTTAATCAAAAATAGTTATATACGATATCATTTACTCTATATATTACCGAAAATCAAAAGACTAAACATTAAGATAATTAATAGACAATCATAAGAGATGTTTTGTAATTTCTTTAAAGTTACCAACATAATCTATGGTATAATGATTGAATTTGTAGTAAAATTAAAGAGGTTTAGATGAATTTGGGATTGTATATAATGGAGGTCTTATTAAATGTTCTTTGTTGAGATATTAAAGGCTATTTTTCTTGGAATTGTAGAGGGTATTACAGAATGGCTACCTATAAGCAGTACAGGGCATATGATATTAGTAGATGAATTTATTCAGTTAAATGCATCGGATGAATTCAAAGAGATGTTTTTTGTAGTGATTCAATTAGGAGCAATAATGGCAGTAGTTTTGCTATATTTCAATAGATTAAATCCCCTTTCTTCCAGTAAATCCATAAAAGAGAAAAGGGACACAATGTCAATTTGGTATAAGGTTATAGTTGGTGTTATTCCTGCTGGTGTAATAGGCTTATTATTTGATGATTGGTTAAATGAGCATTTTTATAATTACCTTACTGTTGCTTTCACATTGATTTTATACGGAGTATTATTCATAATTATTGAAAATCGCAATAAAGGCAAGAGACCTAAAATAAATAATTTTAATCAGCTGTCATATAAAACTGCTTTTCTAATAGGTATATTTCAAGTATTGGCTTTGATACCTGGTACATCTAGATCTGGGGCAACTATATTGGGGGGTATAATCCTTGGTACATCCAGGAGTATAGCTGCGGAGTATTCATTCTTCCTATCAATTCCTGTCATGTTCGGGGCCAGTGCATTAAAACTAATCAATTTTGGCTTATCCTTTACCAGGATGGAATTAGCTATCCTAATTACTGGTATGATAGTAGCCTTTCTAGTATCATTATTTGCCATTAAGTTTTTATTAAGATACATTAAAAACAATGATTTCAAAGCTTTTGGTTGGTATAGAATCATATTAGGGATTTTAGTATTGCTGTATTTTGTCTTCTTTGCTAGCTAAGATTTAATCTAAAAGGCAACTGAAAATGAAAACCTAGTTTTTTACTAGGTTTTCATTTTTTGCCTTGACACACAAGAAAAAAGCTGATAATATAGAAAACATGATATTGATAATCATTATCAATTAAGACAAATCAGAACTATTTGTATTTATTCTTGCGCGCTATATTAAACAAATAGAAATCAATATTAGTAGGAAAAAACAAAAATATACATATATTAGGAGAGAGAATGAAAAAATCTAAATTTTTTAATTTAATGATAATAGTAACACTTTTTGCTTTGATGTTGACAGCTTGTACAAGTCCAAGTAATGAAACAGTTCAACCGAATATCAATGATCAAGTAAATGATTCGGTAGAAACTGACAATGATAATGAAGATGTTAATGGACCTATAACTGTTGAGATCACTGATGTGCATGGTAGCGTTATTGTTCCTGTAAACCCAAAGAATGTAGTTGCTTTGGATAATAGAACTTTTGAAACCTTAGCTGATTGGGGAATTGAATTAGCAGCTGCTCCAAAGGCTGTAATGCCTGCTGATTTACCATATGTAGCAGATGAATCCGTTTTAGATATTGGAAATCATAGAGAACCAAATCTTGAAATTATAGCAGCTGTAGACCCTGAACTTGTAATCGTCGGTCAAAGATTTGCTGCCTTCTATGAAGATATAAAGGCCTTGGTACCAAATGCAGCTGTTATTGATCTTAACTTTGATGTTTCTGAGGAAGCAGATTCACCTGGAGAGAATTTAGTAAATGGATTGAAAGATGCTACAATTACTTTAGGTAAGATATTTGATAAAAATGAAGAGGCTGGAAAGCTAGTAGCTGACTTCAATCAAGCTGTGGAGGATGTTAAGTCTGCATACAATGGAACGGATACAATTATGAGTCTTATAGTTTCTGGCGGAGATATTGGTTACTCAGCTCCTGGTCCCGGACGTGTTTGGGGACCTATGTATGAAATCTTTGGATGGGTTTCAGGATTAGATGTTGACAATACTACTTCTGATCATCAAGGTGACGATATTTCTGTTGAAGCTATTGCACAAAGCAATCCTGATTGGATTTTTGTGCTAGATCGTGATGCTGCAACAGCTTCTACAAGTGATGCGGTTCCAGCTCAGGATATTATAGATAATTCCCCTGCTCTTCAAAACATAACTGCTGTTACTGAAGGACAGATAATTTATGCACCAAATGATACTTACACAAATGAATCAATACAAACTTATCTAGAGTTATTTGAAAATCTTGCAAATGCATTAAGTGAGTAGTATAAAGGAGTATAAGATAGTGCCAAAAAAACAATACAAAATATAATTGGGGCTGAGAATTCTCAGCCCCAACATTTTAAACAAAACAGAATATGGACAAAGCCTTTTATATTAGCAATTATAGTAGTAATGGTTTTGGGGATTATATCACTGTTTACTGGAGTTTATGATATACGAGGACAAGAGGATGGAATGGATATGTTTTTCATAACTCGTGTACCAAGAACTGCTGCACTAATGCTTACTGGAGCTGCAATGTCAATGTCTGGTCTAGTAATGCAACTGATTACACAGAATCGTCTAGTGGAACCAACCACAACAGGAACTATTGAATGGGCAGGTTTGGGACTTATTTTTGTTTATTTATTATTCCCCGCACCAACTTTAGTTCAAAGAATGGGTGGTGCGATTATTTTTTCTTTTATAGGAACTATGGTTTTCTTTTTCTTTTTAAGAAAAGTTAAACTTCGTTCATCTTTAATTGTCCCTATTATTGGGATGATGCTTGGAGCAGTTATTTCTGCAATTTCCACTTTTATTGGATTGGTTTTTCAAATGACCCAAAATATTGAATCCTGGTTTGTAGGTTCTTTTGCAGCAGTTCAAGTTGGAAGATATGAATATTTATGGCTAATTGTAATAGTTACCTTCCTTATCTTTATCTATGCTGATAGATTGACTTTAGCTGGATTGGGTGAAGATATTGCAACGAGTCTTGGAATAAATTATAATAGGATAGTCCTTATTGGTACTGGCCTTATTTCTCTTGCGGTTGGAATTGTTGCAGCTGTTATTGGTAATTTACCTTTTTTAGGTTTAATCGTACCGAATATTGTTTCCATGTATAGAGGAGATGATCTTAGGAGTAATTTACCCTGGGTATGTGTAATGGGAATGGGTACTATTACTCTTTGTGATATAATTTCTCGAACTATTATAATGCCTTTTGAAGTACCTGTCTCCTTGATCCTTGGAACAGTGGGATCAGTGGTATTTATTGTTATTTTGTTGAGACAAAGGAGGCAAAGATGAAGAATTTAACCCCTATGATGAAACAATATATGGAGATAAA
>CAZZCQ010000090.1:4330-5962 GCA_964652285.1 uncultured Tissierella sp. | reverse complement strand
ATTTGGTGTTAAATTTGTGGATATAATAGTCTTTTTACCCTTGATAATCCTTGTATTCACTATATTGAATATCTCTGCATTTGTAAAGGTATTGGATACCTCTGTTCCTAAATCATCTATTATCAATAGATCCGCATCAAATAACAAATCATATTGATAATTACTCATTTCCCTATCTCCTTTACCAAATCTCCTATTCTCAAGGATATCTAATATGGTAAAGGCTGTTTGATATATGACGATTTTATTCTTATCCAATAATGATTTAGCAATACAATTGCATAGATATGTCTTCCCTAGCCCAGTAGTACCATAAAATAACAGATTATCTCCATTTATCTCATCAAAGTTATTTATAAAGCTTTCAGATATACCTAAGATTTCCAACATATTCTCCCTAGGTGTTATACTCTCTTCTTCAAAGGGTTCATCTTTAAAGATATCTATATCGAAGTTTTGATAATTTTCATTTCCCAATACATACTCAAGGTTTGACATCTTATATGCTCGGGATACCATCTTCTGCTTTAAACAGTTACATCTTTTTATTCCTTCTATATATCCGGTATCTTCACATATGGAACAATCGTATTTCAAGTCCATATAGTCCAGCTCAATATTGGATTCTGTTAAAAGAAAAGCCTTTTCCATCTTTAATCTTTCTATGTCCTTTTTTGCCTTTTCTATTATTTCATTATAATCCTGAGGATTGGTTATAATAGCTTTTGACATATCAATTCCTAACATTTTTATATCTTCGTCTATTCTTTTAATAGCAGGGATTTTATTATAGACCTCTTCAATTCTTCTCCTTCTATCTCTTTCATTTCTATCCCTTTTATTTTCATATTCCAATGTAATTTGTTTTATCATATTTTTATACATCTTACAGTTCCCCTTTAGGCTTCTGCTTATAAGCTTTTCTCTTATTTCTTGCTATTTCCTCTATTCTAGCATTCAATTCTTCGGAGGAATACTTATCCGTTCTTTGATCAAAATTATGAAATCTTGTAGCTGTAGCCTTTGGTCTTCTTACTTGTGCCTTCTTAGGTCTCTCTATCTTATCTATGGGTTTGTCCAAAATCTCGATATCTTCAACTCTCTTTATCCCTTTCTTGTGCCAACTCTTCAATATCCCGTTTACATATTTGATACTAGGAGTTGAATTTTTATCAGCTTCACAAGCCCTTAGAATTACATCTAAATCGAATTTTAATTCATCAAACCACCTATCTATTAATTCAATCTCATCATCTCTTATAGGTCTTTTTTCTAAACCCAGGATTTTCATAATCCTTTGATAGCTATAATATTTTTCATCCTTAATTTTGAAGGATTCTATTACAGCCTCCATATTAGTCAAGCCTTCATCGTACCAATTTCTGATGATTCCTTCTACATAATTGATATTTCTAACGCCTTTTCTTTCCACTCCATATGAAAATGCCTTTTCTATAACATCTGGGTTCATATTATAGTCACTAATCCAATCAAGAATTCTCTGTTTTTCCATAGGAACTGTTTGTCTTCTCATGATATTATCTATATTGTTGAACATATTATTTATTTCCGGTATCTTGTTAGCCTTGATTAGATCTTCTGTTTTATTCTTTCTTGGTTTAACCTCTCTAT
>CAZZCQ010000090.1:0-4320 GCA_964652285.1 uncultured Tissierella sp. | reverse complement strand
TCTCTATTATCAATGGTAAATAACTTTATATTATTTTTTATATATAATTGCTTTAGGTTCAAAAATTTAACCTTGTAATTAACACCTTTCTCGTCATCTATAATAATCTTGTCTATGATACCTTTACTTTCCCAAAAATCCCAAGCGCGAAGAACATCTTCAAGGGGAATATTTAGATGTTTAGCAATAGTTTCATTATTCAATTCTAATTTATAATCCTTATCATAAGCATATTTGAAACCTAAAAGATATACCTTTACATATGTACCATTTGCCATAGGCATATAATCATTTATAAATATATTCTCTATAGGTGTATCTCCTAAATCCATATCCGTAGTCTCTAAAAAAAAACTCATCTCATCAACTCCAATTAAAATCCTAGTTCTAGTCTCTTATATAAATATAATAAAATACCCGTTCACGGTTTCGGTCATGAGTAATTCTAAAGCTCATTCAGGACAAAATCCTACAATTTGCAAACTCACTTCGTTCAAACAGTGCAAACTGCTTAACGGATTTTATCCTTCCTTCACTAAGAATTATCATCATGCCCTGCAAATGTTCACTTAGTATTTTATTATATTTAATACTCCTAATATACTTCTTATAATCCTTTATTAAAAACATCCTTGTCTAGCCTCATCTTGTATATGTAATTATATATTCTTTTGTTGTATAATACAAAGCAAGATTTATTGTCCAAATAATAATTATCATTTAAGTCTAATTTCTGGTTATGAAATTCATCTAAATAATATTCTATAGATCTGAACCCGACCTTTTCATATACCTTAAGGGCTCTTTGATTAAATTCTGCTACCTCTAAGTCCATTTTTTTCATCTTCAACTGATTAAAATAGTAGTTAAGGTATTCCCATAAAGCCTCTGTTCCATAGCCCTTATTAATATAATTGGGATCTAACACTAAGCCTAAAGTAGATTCTCTCCTGACAAATTTAATGTTTTTAATACCCAAGTATCCTATCAATCTATAATCCTTATTCAATATCCCATAATATCTATTAAAAAATGAATTTGTCTTATATTTATACCATTTCTTAATTTGACTTTCCACCATATCTGGAAAATTATAGTCGTCTAATAGGGGGTTTTTATGAAATCCCCAATTCTTCATTTCATATACATCTTTTAATTCTAAAGGCCTGATTATTACCCTACTACCAACAAGTCTCATATCTATCTTCTATCTCCTGCATCATCAAAAATAGAGTTTACTTCGGGATTTTCCCGAAGTAATCTATTCTTTCATATGTCTTTATTCTTGTTTAATTATATTTTCTTTATTGAGAAACTTAGTAAACTCCTTTTTCCATACTAATTCTATAGTGCCTGTAGGTCCATTTCTATGCTTAGCTATAATTACTTCTCCTATATTTTTCTTTTCAGATTCTTCATTATAGTATTCATCTCTATATAGGAAAATTACAACATCTGCATCCTGCTCAATGGCACCAGATTCCCTTAGGTCCGACAAGATTGGTTTATGGTCTGATCTCAATTCTGGAGCACGGGAAAGCTGGGATATGGCAAGTACCGGGCATTTCATCTCCTTAGCTAATCCCTTTAAACCCCTTGAAATAGCTGAAATTTCCTGTTGCCTGTTCTCACTATGACCTTCCATCTCCATCAATTGAAGATAATCAACTAGTATTAAATCCAAACCCTTTTCTATCTTTAATCTTCTACATTTAGCTTTCATTTCCATTAGAGATATACCTGCTGTATCATCAATATATATATTGGATTGAGATAAGGGCCCCATGGAATTTATTATCTGTAACCATTCGTCCTCAGACAATCTACCACTGATAATCTTTTGTAGGTCTACATGAGCTGTCGCTGCTATCATTCTTTGAACTAATTGTTCCTTAGACATCTCCAGTGAGAATATACCAACACTAGCCTTTGCTTTTAATGCACTGTTGGTAGCAATATTTATACCTAGAGCAGTTTTACCCATAGATGGCCTAGCAGCCAATAGAACTAAATCTGATTTTTGTAGACCAGAAAGTTTACTATCTATATCAATAAAGCCTGTAGTCAATCCAGTCAGTCCACCTTCATTCGCTGCCATCTCTTCTATTCTCGCAAAACTATCTAATAGCACCTCATTGATTGGAGAAAATCCTACCCTATGGGATGCTTGTGTAATATCAAAGATCTCTTTCTCTGCCTTTTCTATGATAACATTAACATCTTCTGCATCTTCATAAGAAGAACCGATTATTTCATTGCTAGATTTAATAAGTCTTCTCAATATAGCTTTTTCCTCTATAATCTTACAGTAGTATTTTGTATTAGCTGTTGTCGCCACTCCACTAGATAGATTAGCTAAATAAGTAACTCCTCCTATATTCTCTAAAGTTCCTCTTCTTTTTAATTCCTCTGATAAAGTTATCAAATCCACTGGTTCATTTTTATTAAATAATATCAAAATTGCCTCATATATCTCTCCATTTGCTTCCTTATAAAAATCCTCGGGTTTAATAACTTCAATAGCTGTATTTATAGCCTCTTTGTCCGTAATCATTGCGCCTAATGCAGATTGTTCAGCTTCAATACTATGGGGAGGAATTCTACCAATGCTTACTACCTCCATTTGCATCACCCACTATTCTATAGTAACATTAACTTTTAAGCTTGCTGTTATCTCTGGATAAACTCTTACTTCAACACTTATTATACCTGAAGTTTTTATGTTTTCCTTTAATTCTATTTTCTTTTTATCTATATCTAGCTTATGTTGTTTCTTAAGGGCTTCTGCAATATCCTTTGAGGTTATAGAACCAAATAATCTTCCACCTTCTCCACCCTTACCCTTTAATTCAACTGTTATCTTTTCTAATTCATTCTTAAGTTTAAGTGCTTCTTCTTTATCTTTTTTCATTTTAGCTTCTTTGTCTTTCATTTCTTCTTCCCATTTTTTTAAGTTTGCTTGAGTAGCTTCTATAGCTAATTCTTTTGGGAATAAAAAATTTCTTGCATAGCCTGTCTTAGAATTAACCAAGTCTCCTTTTTTGCCTAAACCCTTTACATCTTCTAATAAAATAACCTTCATTATTGCTCACCTTCCTTAATATATTTATCAATGGTATCTATTAATCTCTCTTCAGCTTCATCCATAGTAACTCCTATCAGCTGAACACCTGCACTTATAAGATGCCCACCACCACCTAATCTTTCCATAATAATCTGTACTGATATGCTTCCCAATGATCTTCCAGAGATATGGATTCTATCATTTGAATATGTTAGTACAAATGAAGCCTCAACACCTTTAATATCTAAAAGTTCATTTGATGATTGGGCTGCTATTAGCAAACCATTTTGTATATCCCTTTCAAGTCTTCCAATAGCAATCTTATCAAAAACAATCTTTGATGATTGGATAACTTCTGCTTTATATTTAAAAGTATCATAATCATCTCTAAATAATTGTCTAACAGAAGAAGTATCTGCTCCTGCTCTTTTCAATATTGATGCAGCTTCAAAAGTTCTTACACCAGTTTGAAAACTAAAACCATTAGTATCTACAGTGATTCCTGATAATAAGGCTTCCGCTTCAAACTTGGTCAAGTTTAGATTATCACTCATATATGATAATATCTCTGTAACTAATTCACTAGTTGATGATGCATATGGCTCCAGATATGTTAACACTGGATCCTTGACGAATTCAGCTCCTCTTCTATGATGATCAATTACCACTATCTTTGTAACTAAATCCAAAACTTCTGGTGCTTCTGTAAAACTCGGTTTATGATTATCAACTAATATCAATAAAGAGTTTTCATTTATAAGGTCTTCTGCTTCAGATGAGGTAATAATTGAATCAAATAATTGTGGTTGTTCTACTTTCATCTTATTACAAATATTGTTTATAGATGGATTCACTTCATTTAAGATTATATATCCAGTTTTCCTCCTATTTGCAGAACCTCTAAGTACACCAACTGCAGAACCTATGGAATCCATATCTGGGTTTTTGTGTCCCATAATAAATATATTATCTGCCTGATCTATTAATTGTCTCAATGCATGCCCAATAACCCTTGCCCTTACTTTGTTCCTCTTCTCTAAGGCTTTGGATTTACCTCCATAGAACTCATATGAGCCTTCTTTGGTTAAAACTGCTTGGTCTCCACCTCTCCCTAATGCAATATCTATAGCTGCTTTAGCGTTGATGTGTGATTGATTTAGATTTTCTTCGGTAGCGGATACACCTATACTCAATGTAATAGGTATTGTATTTCCAATATTTAATTCTCTGATATCATCTAAAATGTCAAATTTTTT
>CAZZCQ010000089.1:0-5977 GCA_964652285.1 uncultured Tissierella sp. | reverse complement strand
TTTATCAGGAGGGGAACAACAACGGGCAGCTCTAGCTAAGATATTGCTCCTTGAACCAGAAATCCTCCTCTTAGATGAACCTACTAAGGGGATGGATGCTGAATTCAAACAGACCTTTGCTGGTATTTTAAAAGCCCTCCTTTCAAAGGGTGTAACTATTATTCTAGTAAGTCATGATATTGAATTTTGTGCTAGCTATGCGGATACTTGTGCCCTGTTTTTTGATGGAGGAATTGTAACTAAAGCTTCTTCAAAGGAGTTTTTCTCAGGAAATAGCTTTTATACTACAGCTGCAAATCGTATGTCTCGTCATATACTGCCTGAGGCAATTACAGCAGAAGATGTGATTAGGGCATGTGGTGGAAGGCTTCCACTAGAGCAGGATATTGATTATTTTGCTGATATTGATAATTTTGGTGATAATGGCTATGAGGGAAAAAATCGAGATGATGAAAAAACTATTAAAAAAAATCCCCTTGAAATAAAAAGGAGAATTACTGCAATTATATCATTTATTCTATTGATTATTACTATAAGATATGGATTTCCAATCATATCTAGCTATGGATGGTCAGGGTTAATCAATGGGAGAGAGACCTTACAAGTTTCTCTAAAGGAACAATGGAGATATGTGGCTATATTACTTGTCTTTGCCTGCTCTGCAGCTGTATTTTTCCTATCTGTTTTCCACAGAGGCGAAAGACCACCACAATCAGTGATTCAGCTTCCAAAGGATAAAAGGAAGCTGTCGAAGAGGACCTTAGTAGCTACAGTGATGATTTTGCTACTTATTCCTCTAACTATTTTCATAGGTGTATTCTACTTAGGAGATAGAAAGTATTATTTTATTTCACTTCTTATCATATTAGAATGCATGCTGCCCTTTGTCTTGATTTTTGAAGGACGAAAACCTCAAGCTAGGGAGCTTGTGACTATTGCTGTCTTGTGTGCAATAGGGGTAGCTGGGAGAGCCGCATTTTTTATGGTACCTCAATTTAAACCGGTGGCAGCCATAGTTATTATTGCAGGGGTGGCCTTTGGCGGGGAAACAGGCTTTCTTGTAGGGGCTATGACCATGCTCCTATCCAATATGATGTATGGGCAAGGTCCCTGGACGCCCTGGCAGATGTTTGCCATGGGGATTATTGGATTTTTAGCAGGGCTACTATTTCGCAAAGGATTTCTTAGAAGAGATTCTACTTCCCTTGCTGTTTTTGGTGGTTTTGTAGTATTCATTGTATATGGTGGTATAATGAATCCAGCATCTGTTATAATGTTTCAGTCAAATATAACTTGGCCTATGATTGTGACAGCATATGTTACTGGAGCACCTTTTGATTTAATTCATGGAGTTGCTACAGCCTTTTTCCTTCTTATTATCGGTGAGCCTATGTTAGAAAAGTTGGACCGTATTAAAGTGAAGTATGGATTGGTTTCCCACATCATGTGATAATATCATAAGATATACATCATATATATTGAAATTTTTCATATAATTAACTAAAAGGACATGGGGTGATTATATGAGACTCAGTGAATTAGGTGAAAAAGAGATTATAAATCTGAATAATGGTGCTAGACTTGGCTTATTAAATGATGCAGATATTGTTTTTAATGAAGAAAATGGGAAAATTATATCTTTAATTGCTCCTGAAAAAAGATTAGGCTTTAAACTTTTAGGTATTGAGAGTAATGGGATGGAGATTCCTTGGACTGCCATTAGAAAAATTGGTTATGATATGATTATCGTGGAACTAGATCCATAAATATTTTATTTTAGAGAAAAACATCAAATAGGTGTTTTTCTTGTTTTTCTCCACATAAAAAACATTTTATAGTAAAAGATATACTATGAATAAAAAAATGGAGGAGAAACAAATGAATGATAATAAGGGTAAGGCAAATGATATAGACAAGGATGATGCAATAAAAGAATTTGGATCACTTGAAATCAAAGGATACAATAGTAATATACAATTTATTTCAATCATTGGAGAAATAGAAGGCCATACCATAGCAGGGTCAGATAAAAAATCTACAAAATATGAACATATTATACCTCTATTACTAGGGGCACAAATTGACCCCAAGATTGAAGGTGTGTTGATTGTACTAAACACAGTTGGTGGAGATGTGGAAGCAGGGCTAGCCTTGGCAGAGATGATTAATAGCATGAATAAACCTACTGTTTCGCTTGTTTTAGGAGGTGGTCATAGTATAGGTGTGCCCTTAGCAACATCTACAGACTACTCTTTTATAGTTCCTTCTGCAGCAATGACAATACATCCAATTAGAATTACAGGATTAGTGATAGGTGTAGCTCAAACATTTAGGTATTTTCAGAAGATGCAACAAAGAATCAATAATTTTGTTATAAGAACATCAAATATAAGTCAGGACAAATTTTTTCAGCTGATGAATGCTACTGATGAACTAGCAAATGATATTGGAACTATACTTGTAGGTGAAGAAGCAGTAAAACTTGGTCTGATTAATAAAGTAGGAGGTTTGTCTCAAGCTTTAGAAAAACTCAATAATTTGATAGAGGAAAATAACGGATAGAATAAGCATTTCAAGTATGCTATAATAAAATAAGAAGATATCAAAAAGGATGTCTCTTCAATACTTGCAAGGAGAATCATTTATGGGAAAAGCACAAACCAATAGAAGAACAAGGAAGAAAAATTCTCAAATTAATAGAGATATTTTAGGAAGTATTATTATAGCAGTTGGATTTATATGTTTACTTAGTTTATTTAGTATCCAAATGGGAATTATTGGGTCACTCATAAGAGGTACTACTTTCTTACTTATGGGATTCGGGGGTTATTTCTTTCCATTAGCACTAATAGCTGTAGGTGTTATTATTATACTTGACAGATATGATGGAAAAGAATTACATATGGCTACTGTGATAATGATATCACTATTGCTTTTATTGATATTATTAGATGGTAAGAATATGGAAATAGAAGGCTTTATGGATAGAATTGAAATGGCCAATTCTCTATCCCTAGAACATAAGGGTGGGGGATTAATAGGCGCTTTTTTAGGCTTCTTTTTCTATAACTTATTCGGGAAAATTGGTGGATATATTGTTTTGCTTTCCATTTTCATAATATGCATATTATTACTAACCGATATAAAAATTAAGGACATCTATAGGAAAATTAATATCAATCAAAAGTTAAACAAAGAAACTAATAGAAGATCAACTCATTATAAGGATAAACCAGCAAATGTTAATGGACAAATGGAAATCAATCCAGATGAAATCCAGATTATGGAATATAATAAAAAGGTTCCAAAGAAATCGGATGAAATTAAAGATGTAAAATCTGTAGATGATGAGATTAAAATTACAAGTCAAAAAACTGGTAAATATGTATATAAGTATCCATCTGTCAGTTTGCTTCAATCAAATACAAATAAAAAAGATGAAAATGAAAAGAAGGAAATAATCAACAATGCTAAGATAATTGAAGAGACTATGAGAAATTTTGGTATAGATGCAACTATAACACAAATAAATCGAGGACCAACAATTACATGCTATGAATTATCTCCTTCACCAGGAATAAAGCTGAGCAGAATTGTCAGCCTCTCTGATAACATCGCCTTAAGCTTAGCCTCTTCAGACATTAGAATTGAAGCTCCTATTCCTGGAAAATCTGCAGTAGGGATCGAAGTTCCAAATAGATCCAAGGATACTGTAGTTCTAAAAGAGATGCTATTAACTGAGGAGTTTAGATACTTAGATTCAAAACTACCACTGGTCCTTGGTAAAGATGTTAGTGGAAGACCAATAATTTCATCCATTGATAAGATGCCCCATTTACTTATTGCTGGTGCTACAGGTTCTGGTAAAAGTGTCTGCATAAATACAATTATTATGAGTATAATCTATAAATCATCACCTAAGGATGTTAAGCTAATGTTGATAGATCCTAAGGTGGTAGAGCTTAGTATATATAATGATATTCCTCATTTACTTATACCTGTTGTTACTGATGCCAAGAAAGCTACATTTGCTCTTAATTGGGCAGTAGGGGAGATGGAAAGAAGATATAAGATTTTTGCTCAAAACAGTGTCAGAGATATATCTGCATATGAGACAAAACAGAAAACTAACTCCTTAGAAGAATTGCCTTCTCTAGTTGTAATAATTGATGAATTGGCAGATTTGATGATGGTTGCTGCACAAGAAATTGAAGATTATATCTGTAGATTGGCACAGATGGCAAGAGCTGCGGGTATATATTTGATTGTTGCAACTCAAAGACCTTCTGTTGATGTTATAACAGGTACCATAAAGGCAAACATTCCTTCTAGGATATCCTTTGCTGTATCATCTCAAGTTGACTCTAGAACTATCTTAGATGTATCAGGAGCTGAAAAATTGTTGGGCAAAGGGGATATGCTTTTCTATCCATCATTTTTTTCTAAACCTTTAAGAGTTCAAGGTGCCTTTGTAAGTGTAAAGGAAGTTGAGAGCGTTGTTAATTTCTTGAAAGAATTTAACCAAGTGGAATATGATGATAGTGTTATTGATGAAGTGCAGACTTCTATGGATATTGAGATAGATGATAGTGATGATTTGTTACCAGATGCAATACAATTGGTTGTGAGAGAGGGACAAGCATCTATATCTCTATTACAGAGAAGGTTAAAGATTGGTTATACTAGAGCTGCAAGAATTGTTGATGAAATGGAAGCAAGAGGTATAATTGGTGGATATGAGGGTAGTAAGCCGAGAAAGGTCCTTATTAGCTCTGATGATTTAGAAGACAATGGTATATAATAGATAAGAACATTTGGATAGGAGAGTAAATATGAATATTGCAAATAAAATTACTTTGTTTAGGGTACTTTTAATTCCATTATTTATGATTGTACTATATTCAAGCTTAGATAATAGTCACATAATTGCTGGTATCATTTTTATTTTTGCATCATTAACAGATACATTAGATGGTTACCTTGCTAGGAGCAGAAATTTAGTCACTGATTTTGGAAAATTTGTGGACCCTTTGGCTGATAAAATACTAGTATCAGCTGCTTTAATTTCTCTAGTTGACTTAGATAAGATTCCTGGGTGGATAGTCGTGATAATAATTGCAAGGGAGTTTACCATAACAGGATTTAGAGTCTTGGCAGCTTCCGCAGGAATAACCATAGCGGCAAGCCCTCTAGGTAAATTTAAGACCATTACTCAATTACTTGCAATTATCTTGATACTATTTGATAACTTCCCATTTGATAGTATACCTATGGATAGAATTATGATTTACTTGGCATTGATTTTTACTGTTGTATCCGGAATAGATTATATTAAAAAGAACAAACAAGTTTTAAATATGAAAGACATATAACAGGAGATGAATTAATGATAGCAGAAATAATAACGATTGGTACAGAAATAACAAGTGGTAGTACTTTAAATACGAATGCTTTTTATTTATCTCAACAATTATTTGGACTAGGCATAGAAACCTATTATCATACCTCTGTTGATGATGATGAAAGACGACTAATTGATGTTGTCAATATCGCTTTAGACCGCTCAGATTTGATTATAACTACTGGAGGATTAGGACCTACAAAAGATGATTTAACCAAAGAAGTCATCTCAGAGACATTAGGATTGGATTTGGAACTGGATGAAGGAGTTAAAAAGGATATTGAGAAGCTATTTAGGAAAATGGGGACTCCTCTAACTGATAATAATCTAAAACAAGCTAGAAAACCTATAGGATCTTCATTTATAAAAAATAGTGTGGGTACAGCACCGGGTATATTTATTGAAATCAAAAATAAGAAAATCATCATGCTACCCGGCCCACCTAGAGAAATGAGATTGATGTTTGAGAAACATGTAAAATTTTTAATAAATGATGAATTCAATATTATTTCAAAATCCATAAATACTACAGGTATAGGTGAATCTATGCTAGAGACAAGATTACAGGGATTGAAT
>CAZZCQ010000088.1:0-6026 GCA_964652285.1 uncultured Tissierella sp. | reverse complement strand
GCTATGAATACTTCATTATAAGTCCATTGGCCTTGATTGCCCTGATTGTATTTAGCAGAATAAAGAAAAATCGATTTATCAGAGAGGGCAAAGAGAGATTGAGGCAACAATGGGGCAATGAGCATATTGAGCAGAGAGATATGGCTGATATAGACAAGCTACATAAATTTCTATCTAAAGGCAGGGAGGATTCCTTCATTATAGATGATATCACTTGTAGGGATCTAAATATGGATTCTGTTTTTGCAAAGGTGGACCATACAAAGTCTATGCCTGGAATGAACTACCTATATGATATACTCAGAAATCCCTTATTTGATAAAGGAGAACTAGAAAGAAGAAATAAGATTATCAACTCGTTTAGGGACAATAAGGATCTTTCTATAGAAGTTCAATGGCCACTTTCCATATTGGGCAAGCAAGATGGCAATCATATATTCTTATTCTTTGAAAATGGCTTAAATGTAAAGACGAATAAATTGATCTTATATAGAATTTTATCTATCTTGTCCTATCTGTCCTTGATTTTATTGCTTGTAAATCGTCAGCTAGGGTTTACAGTATTCATCTTAGTCTTGATGGCAAATGCAGGAATCTATCAAAGTAATAAGAATAGGGTATACGAAGAGATGGAGGTATTTAGATTTCTGGGAAACTTGCTCAAATGTTTGGATGGTATTGTTAAATCAGATATGGGTGGAATAGATATAGATAAAGACAATCTAAAAGCCATGTTAAAATCAACTAGCAGGATAAGTAAACACATCTCAAAACTCAGCACCAGTGCATATGGAACTTCTGATTTACAAATTTTGATGGATTATGGAAACATGGTGACCTTGAAGGAGACTATCAGATTCTATAAGACAGTTAATCTGCTTAATGAATATAGGGAGGACTTTATCGAAATATATAAGGCAATAGGGGAAATAGATACCTATATAGCCATAGCATCCTATAAGGTTAGCCTTGATTATTACAATGAACCAAAGCTTATAGAGGATACTAGTAAGACCTACCTCTATACAGAGGGAATGTACCATCCCTTATTGGATAATCCAGTACCCTATACCTTTGAACTAGACAATAAGGGGGCCTTGGTCACCGGCTCTAATGCATCTGGGAAGTCTACATATTTGAGGAGTATAGGGGTCAATGCCTTGTTTGCCCAAACCCTATATTTGGTGTTTGCTAAGGAATATAGGGCAAATTATTTCAAATTATTATCATCAATAGGGACTACAGATAGTATTGAAGATGGGGATTCCTATTTTATGACAGAGGCTAAGTCCTTGAAAAGGGTTGTTGATAGTCTAAACCCAGATCAACCAGTACTATGTATATTAGATGAGATATTTAGAGGAACCAATACCTTGGAGAGAATCAGTGCTGCTAAGGAAGTACTGGATTATATGATTGATAGGAATACCTTAGTGGTGGCAGCAACCCACGATTTAGAGTTGACCACCATGGTAAATGACAGATATGATAATTACCATTTCCAAGAGGATATTAAGGAAAATGATATAGAATTTGATTATGTCCTAAGGAAAGGACCTGCTACCAGTAGAAATGCCATAGCTATTTTAAGATACTTAGGTTATCCTAAGGAAATCCATGAAAACGCAAATAGAAGAGTAGAGATATATGAAAAAGAAGCCAATTGAATCTTCACTTGGCTTCAAATCATCGGAAAGTTTCGCCACATGCCCAACAGTAGAAATTTTAACAACCCTAATGTGCTTCAATCTCGTCATCCCGAGCTTTAGCGAGGGATCTTAATTGCCCACTCAGGTCTATCTAATTCCCCATCAACCCTCCCAATCTCCTTAGCAATAAAGCCTTCAAGGATAGCATTATCATCGAATTTACTCCCTTGTTTCACCAATGAACCTGACTTGACCAAGGTGTTTTTACCTAAAGAACTATAGTCACAAACAATTGCTCCTGATTCTATAACAGAGCCTTGGCCAATTGTGGTGCCATGTATAATACAACCAGGTCCAATAGTCACATTATCATGTATAATAAGTTCATTATCTGGTAAGAGATGTAGAACAGTATTCTCTAGTATCTGAACATTAGAGCCTATTTTTACTGATCCATGGGAGTTTCCAATTATTTTAACCCCTGCTCCTATAACTGAATTTTCTCCTACTATTACATCACCTGTGATTTCAGCAGTATCATAAAGATATGCTGATTCAGAAATTTTTGGATATTTATCCTTGAATGGATATAGTTTACCCATATTCTCACCTTCCCCTTCTTCATTCCCCATTATATTCTCTATAAAATCTGATAGACTGATATCGCCACTTCTCATTCTTTTTATCATAGCTTTATCATCTTCAGTCAAACTTCGTAAAATTCTAGCAGGTCTACCAATTACTACAGACCCATCAGGAATAACCATACCTTCTGGCACCAATGTTCCTTCACCAAAGATGCACATATTGCCAATCTTAGAACCAGCTAGCATAATAACTCCATTCCCTATCTCACATAGGTGACCAATCTCAGCACCTATTGCTATACATTTATGGCCAAAGACGGTCTTTTGCCCGACTTTTAAAGGGTGGGCCGGTGTTCCTATAAGCACAGAATTCTCTAAAATCCAGCTTGTATTTTCAATAGTTATAGAATCATTTATGGACCTAAGAATAGAGCCTTGGGCTATATATGCATTATTTCCTAGGCGTATTTTTCCAATCAGTCTAACGGAGGAATCAATTTTGACTGTCATACATTTCTCACTCCTTTTCTCTTTACAGATAATTATATCATAAGAGACTTTTTCTTGTGTAAGAAGAATAAAGAAGCTAATGTAACTACATTGTAAACCCTTTGTTGTTTATAAATAAAGGATAGGGATATAATTATATTAAGGAAGACTTTTGAAAAAGGAGAATCTCTTATGAAAACATATAGTAAGTTAATATTATTAATCACTATTCTATCAGTGATATTGGTTGGATGTGCAGTTGATAACAATGGCCTTGATTATGAAGCCCAACTAAAAGAAAAGGATGATAGAATAGCAGTTTTGGAGCAAGAGCTAGAAGCTTTGATGAATGATGATAACAATGATGACAATGATGATGACGATATTGAGCTTTCGGACAATTTATTATTAACAACTGTAAATGTGTTACAATTATTAAAGGATAAGGATATGGATGATTTAGAAGATTTTATTCATCCAAGTAAGGGTGTGAGATTTTCCCCATATGGATATGTGGATATAGACAATCATCTAGTGTTTACAGCTGATCAAGTTGAGAATTTAGATGATGATACTGAAGTCTATACCTGGGGATCCTATGATGGTTCAGGAGAGGATATAGACTTAGACTTTAATGATTATTATGATGATTTTATCTTTGATGTGGATTTTTTAGACCCAGAACTTATAGGAAACAATGTAATAATAGGTGTAGGTAATAGTCTAATCAATTTAGAAGAGGTTTACCCAGATGGACATTTTGTTGAGCTACATTTTACGGGTTTTGATCCTCAATATGAAGGAATTGATTGGAGAAGCCTGAGATTGGTATTTGAAACAGTAGATGGAAATTGGTATTTGATTGGGATAATCCATGATGAATGGACAATATAAAATTTAATACTATAGACAATAAGATATAAGGATATGGAATCAGCAGCTTATGAACTGCTGATTCTATTTTTTTGAAAATCTGTAACATTTCTAGAAAAATTATCACTATATAGATGACAAGAATTTATAGGTGTATACTTATATTATACTGACTAAGATTTGACAAGAAGGTGATATCTTGAATGATGTAAAAGATTTATATGCTACTTACGAAAAATATATATTTATCTACCTTTACAGGCTTACTTTTGATTATCATCTTGCAGAGGATTTAACTCAAGAGACCTTCTTTCGAGTGGTGAAATCTTTCATGAGATTTAGAGGTGATTCAAATGTGACAACCTGGTTGTATAAGATTGCCAGGAATGTCTACTATGAGTGGAGTAGAAAAAACAATTTAAAGACCGTAGATATTGATAGTATGCAAATAACGGATTATGAGGACCCACAAAGCCTTTATGAGAAAAAGGAAAAGGATAGGGAAATCAATAAGGCTTTTAAGAATCTACCCGAAAAATATCGAGAGGTTTTGTGGCTTAGAGAATGGCAGGGGATGACCTATGAAGAAATTGCAATAATTACAGATCATTCTCTGGATTGGGTAAAGGTAAATATTTATCGTGCAAGAAGAGCCTTTAGAGAGAACTACAAGGGAAAGGGAGGGCCTGATTATGAATAGATATCCATGCGAATTAATTGAAGATTTGTTGCCCCTATATATTGAAGGGGACCTTAGTGATAAAAGCAAAAAAATAGTTGAGGAGCATATTAATCACTGTGAAAGTTGTAGGAAATTATTAATAGAGTATAGTGATAGGGAACCAATTTTGATAGATATTGAGGAATCTCTCCCTAAAGCAGATACATTCAAAAAATGGATGGCTAGACTTAAGAAATCAGCTATGATGATTCTAGTATTATTTGTAATATTAGGTGTTTCAATAGGTGGTATAAGTTACTATATTGGAAAGTCTAATAGTCCAAACAAACATCTACTCTATGCTAAGAATGAGGAAGATATGAAGGAGTATTTCTACGAAAAAACTCCTGGTCTAAAAAGAGCTATGGATGAAGGAAATGTATTTGAAATAAATAAGACTGTGAAGATTCCAGATACCAACGATGCTATGACCATTGATAGGGTATGGTACTCAAGTCAAAATATTTATATCTTCTACCACTTGGATGGGGAGATACCAATAGATATCAACGGAAGTCTAATTTGGGAAAGTGGTGAAAAAGATACAAGTTTCCTACAAAACATGAATATTGGTGAAGGTATAGTATATAAAGGAAAATATTTCAGCAGAATGAGCTTTGGGAACAGAGTGGGAAGCAATCTTGAATTAAAAGATATTGTAGACCAAGACTTAACCTTACAGATTACCTTGAGATATGGGGATTTAACTAGAGAGGAAAAACAAATAGTCTTACCTGATATAGATTTCAAAGTAGCTTTCAATCCAGAAAAAGAAGTAACCCAAAGGATGAATCTGAATGGTAAGGTAGATTTAGGTGGATATGGAAGCCTTATATTTGATGAGTTGATTATAGAAACTCAAGCAAGTTATTTAACTTTTGATTATGAAAATGAGCTAAATTATCAAATTCACTTTCTTGCTGGGACCTTAGAAACAGACAAGGGAGAGGAGAAGAAATTATGGATTCCACCATGGTCTACAGAGGAGGAATCACCTTATTATCAATTAAAGTTTGATGCATTAGATGCTATACCAGATTCTCTAAGAATTAAAATAGACGGGATGTACCTTATCACTGATGAAGCTACTACTTTTGAAATTCCTATTGAAGAATATCAAAATCAGTTTAGTGAAGGGAATAGGGAGCTTATAATAGATAAATTGGTAGGAAGTGTAAATGAAGTTGACCTATATTTAAAGAGATTGATATGGGATGATAGGGGACTCACCTTTGAAATTCAAAAAGATATAGATTTATCCTATGATAACCCTATTGATAGTATATCAACAAGCATGATATCAGATATCTATCAACAAGAAAGATATTTAGAGGATGAGTATAGGGGTTGGCGTCTACCTAATGTGGTCACAATAAGAGATAAATATGGAAATCAAGCTGGAGAAAAAGATTATGGGCAAAGAGGAGGAAGTGGCGATAATAGCTTATTGATGGAAATAGAAAAGGAATTTGTGGGAAAGGCAAAATCCCTTGAAGTTCACATAGATAATTTAACCTATAGGTTAACAGGCTCTTGGATTGGGGAAATAGAGATATATTGAAAGAATTGTAACCTTATTGTTACTGGTTATATACTGCATATGATAATACAATAGAGATAAGAAGAGAGTGTAAGAATATTTATGCGATATTATGCCGCATAATTCATCAAATATACACTAAAAAAATGTAATTTATTAAAAAATAC
>CAZZCQ010000087.1:3902-6051 GCA_964652285.1 uncultured Tissierella sp. | reverse complement strand
AATGAAGAATTAAGAAACATCTACAAAAATAGTATAGAAGCCATGGAGATAGATAATATAAATATCTTTGGACTGTTAGGCACTGAAGTAGCTTACAATCATGGAGAAGAATGGTTAGATCAGTTGCTTTTATATATTGAAGATAATGCTGATTTTGCCATAGATTATATAAATAAACATATTCCTCAGATTAAGGTCGATAAACCTGAAGGCACTTTTTTATTATGGCTGAACTGTAGGGGATTAAATAAGAGTAATAACGAGATATGTGAGGCTTTTCTTAAGATAGGGAAAGTTGCATTGAATGATGGTAGACCATTTGGGAGGCAAGGAGACGGATTCTTTAGATTCAATATTGGTTGCCCAAGAGAGACATTGATTGAAGGATTAAAGAGAATAGAAAAAGCGGTTAAAAGTCTTATTTAATTGGTGAATGTAGGTGTATCCTAGTAATGGAACATTCTTTAGGAGGTGATTACTATGGATAATGGTGGTACTAATGTAGAAGGGCAAATGCTTAAAATCGAAAGGCTACGCCAAGGTAAGGAGCTTAAGGAAGTTGCAGGTAGAATATGCAGCGTAAGTAGTCTTTCAAAAATAGAAAGGGGCAAGCAGAAAGTAGATTCTGATATGCTTGTTAAGCTATATGAAGAACTCGGTATTAAATATGAAAATGACATAGAGTTTATAGAGGGTATGGGTCATTATATCAAGCAATATTTTTATGAGACAATCTATCAGTTTGAGCATGAATCTTTAGCCATATTGGAGCTGGAGAATGATAGACTTAATTATAGTCCTCTAGCCTTGGAGTGGATGATTATTAGGGCAATGGAGTTTGAGGATAGAGATGTGCTCAATATCCTTGACCAATGTGTGGACTTTATGGATCAGGAGCAATTGGGTTGGTATTATTTAATCCATAGATACGAAGATAAGAATCTTAGCTTAAAAAAAAGAATAAAGGGGCACAGAATCCTACAAAATAGTTATTCTACTTTAGAACTTATGTTGAATTACTGGACTAGGGGAGAATATAGCCAAGTAAATAAGTTATCTAGTATGGCACTGAATTTTGCGCTAGATGAAGGAAATACCTGGGCCTTGTCTCAAGTATATTTACTACTGGGTGGTATATATTCTGCCTATAATATGGAAGAAGCCATGATTGAAGAATATCAAAGATCTATGAATTTACTTAAAAACACCAATTGGACCAAGGAATTAGATACCATGTATTATAATATGGGAGCCACCTATATTTCCTTAGGGGATTATAAGAAATCCAGGGACTATTTAGAGAAGTCCAGTAGGGATAATTTTAGTGCTTGCCACAAATGGGCTATACTGGAGACAAAGGTTGGAAATATGGAAGAAGCTACTTTTTGGATAGCTAAAATGGAAGAATCTATTAGTGAATATAAAGAGAAAAACTATTCTTTGGAAACTTGGGATAAGTTCAATAAGTCATATTATGATGAGATGGTGGAAATATTTAAAGTCACAAAACTTCAATTAGAAGGAAACCCTGAGGAATCCGTGGATTATATTCCATTATTAGAATCCCTGATGAATAGATTTCTTAGGGACGGGCGATATGGCTTTATGAATTTTCATAAGGATGCCTTAAAAGAGGCCTATATAAAAAATAGGCGCTATAAAGATGCTCTAGAATTAGAAGAGCTGTTTTCCAAAATAAAGACTAAACACATGATTAAGATATAGAACTATTGGATTGATTTCGCTAAAAATAGGTATATAAACCTCCTTATCACTATGTTATACTATCGGTGATAAGGGGGTTTTTATAATCAAGAGTATTAGATTTTTATTTAAAAAGATTAGGGAATATGATTTTCTGATGATACCAATTATGGTTGTTTTTACGATTCTATCAGCTATTTATCCTTTTATATGGGTTCTTGTGCCTGCAAGAGTTATTAGTTTAAGTGCTATAGGAGATTCATCCACCATGATAAGATATATAATACTTGGCGGGGTATTAGCTGTCATATGTGTTATGGGGACCTCTTTTTTAAGGGGAAACTATAGGATGAGGATGAACAATGTACGCTATCATCTGATTCGTGATTTGATGATATATTCATTGACCATGCCCTATGAAAACACACTTGATCCGGAGCAATTG
>CAZZCQ010000087.1:0-3892 GCA_964652285.1 uncultured Tissierella sp. | reverse complement strand
GCAATTGACAAGGATAAAACTGGCGGAAATATCTGTAGGCAATCCAATGCAAGGGGCTGGTGGTATAATCTTAAATATGCTTAGTCTATTTGGAGGATTATTAGCCTCTCTTGGATTTTTAAGCTTGATGTCCACATTATCCTTATGGATTATGTTGCTATTATTTTTATTGGTTTTATTCTCTTTTTACTTTAACTCAAAGGCTGCTTCCTTCGATGAATCTACCTGGGATCAATGGGGAGAGTATGAAAGAAGATACTTTCAAACCACAAATATTATGACGGATCCAAGCTATGGCAAGGATATTCGGCTGTATTCATTAATAGATGTATTGGAAAGCTATTGTAATAGGCTGATAGGTCAATTTAGGATTATTTCAAAATCAGTAAGTAAAAAGAATATTCAAATGGACACTGCTGTAGCAGTTTTAAATATTTTAAGAGATCTAGTGGTATTTATTTATATTGCAAGACTATTATTAGCAAATCAAATTGATGCCTCTGAGTTTTTTCTCTATATCACAGGGACTACTTCTTTAGTTGTGATATTACAGGAAAGCATGAAACAAATATCAGACATTAGGAAAGAAAGCAATAGATTTTCCCATTTTATTAGCTTGATGGAAGAGGAGAAAGTATTTGAAAATTCTATGGAAATAAAGGTGCTAGAGAAGTCAACAGGTAAAGATTTAATTACAGTAGATATTGTAGATCTTTGTTTTTCATACCCAAATTCTGAGAAGTATGTTTTAGACCATTTAAATCTAACCATAAAGCCTGGTGAAAAGATGGCTCTTGTTGGAGAGAATGGTTCGGGAAAGAGTACTTTAATTAAGCTTTTATGTAAACTATATAAGCCAAGTTCGGGTGTGATTTATTTAAATGGCATAGATATTAGTCAAATACCTGATGACATTTACTGGGAAATAATAGGAGCAGTATTTCAAGATGCCATGGTATTCCCCTTTTCAATAAGAGACAACATTACTCTGGAAGAAAGTGTAGATGAGGAAAGATTAAGTAAAGCAATAAATGACTCAGGAATTGAACAAATAATGGATGGATTATCGAATGGGATAGACACTGTTCTATTAAGGATTCTAGATGATGAGGGATTGGATATATCAGGGGGTCAAAGACAAAGATTGTACTTAGCAAGGGCCCTCTATAAAAACAATAAATTTCTTATGTTGGATGAACCAACAGCAGCTCTTGATCCATTGGCAGAGGCAAGTCTATATAAGCAATATGATTCTTTGACCAAAGGGAAAACAAGTCTTTATATATCCCATCGTCTGGCTAGTACAAAATTCTGTGATAGAGTTGCCTATCTAAAAGATGGTAAAATTCTAGAACTAGGTAGCCATGATGAGTTGATGGATTCAAATGGAGAATATAAAGAGCTGTTCCATATCCAGGCCAAATACTATATGGAATCAGACCAAGGCAAGGTGGAGGTATCATATGAAAATTAAACTAATATCCTTACCACGATATTTAAGGGAAATATCTAGGGATAACAAGCATATGTTGCCACTGATATTTACACATGCAATTTTTCAGGGGTTAGCTCCTTTAATCAATATAATACTACCTAAATATATATTAGATGAATTATTAGACTTGGCACGAATACATATGGTATTACTTTACATAGGAGGACTAGCATTAGGTAATTTTGTATTTCAAATGACTATTTCTATTTGTAAAAATCAACTAATTATAGACACCTATACTATTACTTTAGGTGCAGCTAAAAATTTGGGAATAAAGTCTAGCAAAATAGATTTACAAGATAGCGAAAAGAAATCCAACTTAGATTTACTAGAAAGAGGAAAGCAAGGCACTTATAATATAGTATCCTTTACAGAGACTATTTCCAGTATGGGTGCTTCCTTAATAACTATAATTATGGTAATAGGTATATTGATACAGAATGATTGGCGACTAATCCTAGTTATACTATTATGCAATATACTTACGATACCTTATTTTAGAAGAATTAAAGACTTAGATATAGATAATGCAAAAAGAGGTATTCCTGAGAACCGTGCCTTTAGATACTTAGTTTCAGTGGCCACAGATTTTCGATTCGCCAAGGACCTTAGAATATATAAGGGAGATCAATTCTTTCTAAAGAAGGCAGAAGCTACCATGGATAAAATTCTAGCCATAAACCATGACTACTTTACAAAGAATGGATTCTGGAATGGACTTGCCCAATCCTTTGTACAGATTCAATTGATTCTTACATTTATTATATTGGGGATTGGATTATTGGCTGCTAAAATAACGGTAGGCACCTTTACCATGCTATATAGTGCAAGTAATCAGCTGGGTAGATCCTTCAATAGCTTAATACAAGCCTATACAGATTTGATTACCTTGTCCTATAATTTAGATCCTTATTATGAATTCTTGAATATAGATGAAATGGAAAATGAGGGAGGCTTTTTAGAGGCAATAGAAAGACCTGTGTCATTAACCTTTGAAAATATCACCTTTAGGTATCCAACAGGCAAAGAGGATACATTAAATGATATAAGCTTTAATATATATCCAGGGGAGACTCTAGCCATTGTTGGTAAAAATGGTGCGGGTAAGACTACCATCATCAAGCTACTATGTAGATTGTATAAGGCACAGAAGGGGAGAATTCTTATTAACGGAATAGATATAGAAAGTTTATCCATGGAAGAATATAAAAAACAACTATCCGTGGTCTTTCAGGATTTTAAGTTGCTACCAATTCAATTGGATGAAAATATCCTGAGAAAAGAGGAGAAATTTATAAGCGAAAAAGATATCAAATTAGTGTGGGAAAAATTAGAAGAAACAGGGATTAAATCATGGATTGAAAGTCAATCCAAGGGAGTTAAAAGCTATTTAAGTAAAGTCCACGATGATATAGGACTGCTTCCTTCAGGTGGGCAAGAGCAGAAGATAGCAATATCAAGGGCTCTTGCAAGGGATGGTAGTATAGTTATTCTAGATGAGCCTACAGCAGCCCTAGACCCTAAAAGTGAAGAGGAGGTATTTGAAAACTTAATCCAGCTTACCAAGGATAAGACCTCCATATTCATCTCCCATAGGCTTTCCAGTACAAGAATAGCAGATAGGATTCTAGTATTAGATAGGGGACAAATCCTAGAAGAAGGAAGTCATGAGGAATTAATGGAGGGAAAAGGCTTATATGCAGAGATGTTTAATACCCAGGCCAAGCAATATGTGACTTAAAATACTATGACATAGATAAGATTTTCTGATATATTATAATTATGTAATCTTTGCTAGAGTCTAATAAAGATAGTATAGAAAAGGTGAAGCATATGGAGTATCTAGTTAATAGCAGTGAGATGAAACGATGTGATTATAATACCATAAACAATATTGGTATCCCATCTATGGTTCTTGTTGAAAGAGCAGCCCTAGCAGTCATGGAAGGGTTATTTGATGATGTATTTGATTTAGATAAAGTATTAGTGGTTTGTGGTAAGGGCAACAACGGAGCTGATGGTTTTGCCTTGGCAAGACTTCTTCATTTAAAGGGTATTGATGTGGACATACTATTTGTAGACCATAAGGATAAGTGTACATGTGAGACTATCCAAGAGATAAAAATAGCTGAAAACTATGGGGTTGAAATATTAAAGGATGTAGATTTTTCTAATTATACTACCATTGTTGATGCCCTATTAGGAGTAGGTCTATCTAGGGATGTAGAAGACCCATATGCTGAAATCATCAAGCAAATAAACAATTCAAATGCCCAAGTCCTAGCTGTGGATATTCCATCAGGAATATCCGCTGATAATGGGAAGATCCTTGGAATAGGAATCAAGGCATATAAGACTGTAACATTTGCTTTTAATAAGGTGGGATTGGTAATATAT
>CAZZCQ010000086.1:0-6095 GCA_964652285.1 uncultured Tissierella sp. | reverse complement strand
TTAATTGCAGGAGCCTTTGATTTTCTGGAGAATAAGGTCATTAGAATTGGGCATATGGGTGAAAATTGTTATGAAGACAAGATATATATTACCCTAAAAGCATTGGATGCTACATTTAAGCATTATGGGGTGAACTTTAATGGAGAATTGCACAAGCATTTCATAAATAAAATGTGAATTTTGGTGTGTCTCCCTTCATGGTTTACTAGTATAGGATTGGGTAAATATAACACATATCAATGAAGTAAGGGTGATAATATGGCTAATTTTCATGACAAACCAAATATATTTGTCAATCATATAGCATTAAAAGTAATCGAAATAAACAGATCAATCAAATTTTATACAGATATTATGGGATTTAGTCTATTAAGGAAAGAAAAAGGTATAGCAACTCTAACCGCGGATGGATTTAATCCTATAATGACTCTGATTCAACCAAATAATGTAATCCCAAAAATTCCAAGAAGAACTGGACTTTATCATTTAGCAGTTCTTTTGCCAAGCAGATATCATTTAGGACTGTTCATTAAAAATATTGGGGATGAGGATTATCCAATAATTGGAGGCTCCAATCATGGTGTTAGCGAAGCTATATATTTGGAAGATATAGATGGTAATGGGATAGAAGTTTATCGTGATATAGATGAAAATGAGTGGAATCGTAAGGGTGATAAGATATCAATGATATCAGAAGCTCTTAATTTTGCTGAGATTATCAAGGAAACTGGTGAGGATAAATGGAAGAATGCACCTTTAAGCACTATAATTGGTCATATTCATCTACATGTTGGGGATTTGGATAGGGCTAGAAAATTCTACATTGATGGATTGGGATTTGATTTGACTATGGAAGCTGGTTCGTCTGCTATATTTCTTTCAACAGGTGGATATCATCATCATATTAGCTTAAACATTTGGAATGGTAGAAATGCTGAGGCACCACTAGATAATTCTGTGGGGTTGAAGTATTACACATTGCAATTTCCTAATGAAGAAGCAAGAGGGAAAACAATTATGAACTTAAAGAAACTAGGCTATAAAGTGATAATAAAAGATGGAAATTATTATACTAAAGATCCATCTAGTAATTTAATTGAATTGAAAGCCTGATTAAAAAGGTAGCTATAGCCTTGAGAACAACTTAAGACATAGCTACTTTCTTTATTTTGTGTTACGCATATTTTAATAAGCTAACCATTTAATGCCCTTAAATAATTAAGTATAATAACTTTAGTATAACAATAGATATGATGTGAGGATTATAGTATTTCATTTAAAAGTTTTTCAAACCTAAGAATTAAGTAATCCTACTATTGCCAGAAAGTGTTATAATGAATTATAAGGTATTTGTATTAAACTTTGATATATTAATTAATAATAGAAACATGCTATTGTAGACTATAAGGAGTGATTTTAATGGATGTAAAAATTATAACTGATAGTTGTGCTGATATTCCATTAGAGGTTGCAGAAGAGAACAATATTGTTATTGTTCCTCTTGAAGTTCACTTTGGAGATGATACATATTTAGATGGAGTAGATTTAACAAGTGAGGAATTTTTTGATAAATTAAAAAGAAGTGAAAGATTACCAAAGACTAGTAGTCCATCACCCGAACAATTTATTAAAGAGTTTGAGGGGCCTGAAAAAGATATTATAATTATTACTATATCAACAGGGTTGAGTAGTTCATATAATAGTGCACTTTTGGCAAAAGAAATCTATGAAAAAGAGAATGGTGATAAAGAAATACATGTTATCAATTCACTTAGCGGATCTGTGGGACAAGGCTTAATAGTCCTCAAATTAGCTAAATTGATGCAATCAGGTGCAAAAATAAATGAACTTTTAGAATCTGCAAAAGAATTTATTAAGGATGTAAATGTGTTTTTTATGCTTGATACTCTAGAAAACATCGTAAAAGGTGGAAGGATTGGCAAGGCAACAGGGCATGTAGCATCATTATTATCAATAAAATTGATTATGAAATCTGATGGACATGGGGTAGTTGATTTGGCAGAAAAGATTAGAGGGTCTAATAAGGCATTCAATAGACTGGTGGATATTGTTGGCGAAAATGGGTCAAACTTTGAAGATAAGATTATTGCTGTAGCTCATGCAAACTGTCCTGAAAAAGCATTAGAATATATAAGTATGATAAAAGAAAAGTATAAATTTAAGGATGTTTTAATATCAACTATTGGATGTACAATTGGTACATATTCGGGAGAAAGCGGTTTAATTATAGCATTTTTATAAACAATAAAAGCATATGAATAAGAAATGAGTATTAAGAGTTAAGTTAATTAATTTGACTCTTTTTGAAAATATGAGTATATAAAGGAGTTAGTATGAAGATAGGAATGGTTTTAGAAGGTGGCGCTATGCGAGGCATGTATACCGCTGGCATATTAGATGTTATGATAAAAAATAATATTGATGTTGATGGATTTATAGGTGTTTCAGCTGGAGCAGCATTTGGATGTAATTACAAATCTAGACAATTTGGTAGGACATTACGTTATAATTTGAAGTATTGCAATGACCCTAGGTATTCCAGCTTTCGTTCACTGATTACAACAGGAGATTTATTTGGAGCTGATTTTTGCTATAATGAGATTCCAAATAAACTAGATCCTTTTGATACAAAAACATTTACAGAGAATTCTATAGAATTTTATGTAGTGTGTACGGATGTTCAAACGGGAGAACCGGTCTATCATCTATGTAATAAAGGTGATGATGAAGATGTACAATGGATGCGGGCTTCTGCATCAATGCCACTTGTTTCTAATGTAGTCTCAATAGGAGAATATGATCTACTAGATGGTGGAATTTCTGATGCTATACCTATAAATTGGTTTAGAAGTATTGGTTATAAAAGAAACATTATAATACTCACTCGTCCTAAAGGTTTTAGAAAAGAGAAAAACAACCTATTACCCTTTGCTAGGATACTATTAAGGGAGTATCCTAAGTTCGTAGAAACATGGCAACGACATCATGAGGTTTATAATGCTTCCATTGATGAGATACTTAGGTTAGAAAAGAATGGAGATGCATTAGTACTTAGTCCAAGTCGCGATTTAGGAATTGAAAGAATAGAATCAAACCCAGAAAAGCTTAAAGAGGTTTATGAAATTGGGGTAAAGGATGGTAATGATAATCTTGAAGCAATGAGAGAATTTATTGGCATTAAAGGGAAATTGCCATGTTAAATAATAACAAATATTAGGAGGAGAATGTAAATGAATATAAAACATGCCAAGTTATTAAAAGCAGTGATTCATTACAATAGAGGAGATGCATTGAGAATTCAACACCTTGTAAAGGTTCATAGCTTTGCAGCTATTATAGGTAGCTTAGAGAAAATTGATGAAAACACCCAATTTATTTTAGAAACAGCTGCAATTTTACATGATATAGGGATTCATCTGAGCGAAGAGAAATATGGTTCTAGTGGTGGAAAGCATCAAGAAGCTGAAGGACCAGCAGAAGCTGAAAAGATAATGAGAAAACTAGGTGGTTATACGGAATCACAAATTGAAAGGGTAAAATACCTAGTAGGACACCATCATACATATAAAAATATTGATGGAATTGATTATCAGATTCTAATTGAAGCAGATTTCTTGGTTAATCTCTTTGAAAATGCATTGAAATATGAAAAGGCTCAAGTAGTTCTAGATAAAATTTTCAAAACGGAAACGGGCAAACAAATGTTGAAAGATATTTATCTTTCAGAAGTTGCTATTTTATTATAGATTTATTACAGGGGTTGGTCTTATGGATGGTTTTCCAAGTATAGAAGAAGTTCATGCTATGTTAGATGAAATAGCAGAGGGACTGCCTAGTGAGTTTTTCGAAAAACTAAATGAAGGTATAGTATTGTTACCAAGATACAAGATTCATCCTTCCAGTAGAGATAATAATAAGCTTTATATCATGGGGGAGTACTCTGTAAGCATTACCGGTAGAAATATCAAGATATACTATGGTTCATTCGAAAAGACCTATAGATATAGATCTAGACAGGTTATCTATGAGAGGTTAAAAGAAACTCTCCTTCATGAATTTACCCATCATTTGGAATCCTTAGCCGGAGAAAAGGATTTAGAGATTAAGGATGCGGAGGATTTGAGAAGGTATAAGAAAAACACTTAGGTAAGGATTAGAATGCCACAGCTTTAACTGTGGCATTATTTTATAAGAATTTACTCTTTAGGTTTTTCCAATACATATTCTTATCAAATATTAGCTTATAAATCTTCTTTTTTGACATTTTGAAATTGATATATTCAATATTATTATAATTAAACTCATTGCCATCGTTGACTATTAAGGTAGTATTACTATATCTATTCTCGAGTTTTAGTTTTATTGTTGAATCTCCTGGTACTACTATACTATTTAATAAAGAACGATAAGCTTTAGAACTAATTGGTGCCAAAGGTGTAATCTGCATAGTATTTAAAGTAGGATAGATTATGCTACCCCCTGCAGAAAAATTATAGGCTGTGCTACCAAAAGGTGTGGAGACAATCATACCATCTCCAGAAAAGCTTTCTAAATGATTACCATCGATAAAAACACTAAGATGGATTACCTTAGACCTTGTACCCTTTAGAACTATTTCGTTAATACATGATAAATAGAAGCACTTTTCTTTGGTGCATACTTCTGCATCTACCAATAACATTTCTTCATTTATATATTCTTTCTTTATATACTTGTCTATGAATTTATCAATATCTCTAGGTAATATCTCTTGAAAAAAACCTAAATGTCCTGTATTGACACCAACAAAGGGGATTGTTGGGAAATTGTTCCCGTGTACTGCTTTTAAGAAAGCACCATCACCACCGACACAAATATTTAGTTCAGCATTTTTATCATATTTTTCATCAGCGATAAAACCTCTAGCAAGAAATTTTTCAGTCAGTTCCGTTGCTGTTTTTCTAGATTTGAAGTTTCTATTTGATATTATATTGATTATTCTTTGTTCACCCATTTAAAATTCCTCCTATTAGGATACTACTATTATGATGTAACTTTGTTATAATGTATTTATATTAATTATATAATATATTTTAAAGTTTGGGGAGTGTATTATGGATTTATTTACTGAGAGTACTAGTATGATTATTTTCAATTGTGATCAGGAACACATATCCTTGAAAGATTTTCTATACGGGGAAAATGTTTCTAGTCGCTTATTTAGGAAATTATATAAAAGCAAACATATTTATCTTAATGGGAAATTTGCTAGAAAAGATACAGAATTAAAGATAGGAGACATGGTGTCTATCTATATGGAAGATGAGGAGAATCATATAATTCCAGAGAAGATGTGTTTAGATATTGTTTATGAAGATAATGATTTACTGATAATAAATAAACAAGCTGATATGGTCGTTCATCCAACTAAATCTCATCAAGTAAATACCTTGTCCAATGGCATTGCATACCACTTTATAGAGAATGGTATCCACAAAAAAATAAGATTTGTTAACCGACTTGATATGGATACTACTGGGATTCTTATTGTTGCAAAGAATCCATTTGCTCATCAACAGATGGCAATACAATTAGAAGATAATACTGTTATCAAAAGGTACTATTGTTTAGTTGATGGTGTAGTGGAGAAAAACGAGGGTAACATAGATGAACCCATTGGACGAGAAGAAGAAAGAAGCATAAGAAAAGTAGTTACTGACAAGGGGCAGGATGCTTTAACTAGCTATAAAGTACTGAAGCGATTTAAAGATGCAACTTTAATGGATGTACAAATCTTTACTGGAAAGTCTCATCAAATAAGAGTTCATATGAAATATATAGGTCATCCTATCATTGGAGATAGCCTATATAATAAGGAAAGCCCCTATATAAAGAGGCAAGCCTTACATTCCTATTATTTAAAAGCTAAACATCCTAGAAGAAACATAGAGATAGAATTCATTGCACCATTACCAGATGATATGAAAAACCTTATAGACCTATTAAAAGATTAATCTTACTCAGATTTCTCTTTTGCCTTATTGAGTGTATTCATAATATTAATTATTTTTTCAATATCAATATTCCCTTCTTTA
>CAZZCQ010000085.1:1604-6117 GCA_964652285.1 uncultured Tissierella sp. | reverse complement strand
TTCTTCAAATAGCTGGTCTCTAGTATATAATAATCTTTCTTCCCTTTCTGGATGAGTTGGACTAATTGCCCAATCGAAAGCAGGGAAAAATACTAATCCTAGTTTGTTTTTAGCCTTGAGCATCTTTATCCCCTCTCAATTCTTGAATAAGACCAGGTTTAATCTGTGCCTTAACTCTAATATCCTTACCTGATGTGTAAAACCCTCTTACCATATTAAAGCTACTTTCCTCAGCTATTTCTGCATCTATATTGTCAAAGTCAACTCCTATAGATTTGGCATTTCCTATGACCAAATCCAAGGCTCTTTTCTTTGCCATATCCAAATTATACCTAGAACTAACTCTTTCATAAAGTTCTAATTCAGGAACAGTAAGTATCTTATTGGATGTATCAACATGCATTGTTATTTCCATAGTAGGTCTAGCTAAAGCTGCACCTACAGCGTTTGCTACTAAATAATTATCTGGATATTGACATGGTAATTTCAAAGTTCTCTCTAATATGGGAGTTAGTATCTTTGCTGGACCTCCAATGATGCTTATCAGTTTTGGATCAATTCTCTTTCCATGTAATAGTTCTCTTATTGTATATACAGGGTGGCTATTTATTTCACCAATCAATTCATCAACATTTACTTTAATCATATCACCAATAGTTTCTAGTACTAGCTTTGCAGCTTCAATTGGTGACAATTTTAATTCATTCCCCACTATAGATATTGCTTCACAGGCTTTTTCTCTATATTCTTCACCGTATGATGTCAATCCCAATGCAATCATTGCATCAGTTGGCGTTGGACTAGGACCTCCGAAGGCATAGGGTGCTCCTTCTCTCTTAGGACCAATCATCAATTTTTCATCTTTTATCTTGATACTGCTATCACCACCTAAGCCTATGGAAACACTATATATAGATCTAACTAAAGTGTTATATTCCCCTATCCTGATACCTAATGGCTCAAAAACTGGGATTCCATCAGCTAGAAAAAATATATCTGTTGTTGTACCACCAACATCTAAGAGAATTGCATCTTTATCTGTGGGAAGTAAAGCATTTATTCCCATGAAGCTAGCAGCTGGACCTGACAAGATGGTTTCCACTGGCTTTCTTTCAGCTGAATCTATTGTCATAGTACCACCATCTGCTTTCAAAATGAATAATGGCGCATAAATTCCTTCTTCTTCTAGGGATTTTTTTATATTAAAGGCAAAATCATTGAATGTTCTATGCACAGCAGAATTCAAGTAAGTGGTAAACACTCTCCGAGGAAAGTTAAGCTTACCTGACATAGTATGTCCCATGGTAGTTTGCCTAAATTCACCTTCTACCATATCTTTTATATCGATTTCATGTTGTGGGTTTCTCGTAGAAAATTTAGTAACAATACCACATTCTTCAATACCCATTTCTTTAAATTTTCTACTGATATCCTTTATTTCTGATATGTTTAATTCTTCAACTTGGTTACCCCTATGATCAACATATCCTGATATAAATGCATTTTCTTCTCCACAAGCTAAGCTATCATGAGTCATTCCTGGACCAGATTGAATTATCATTCCGACAGGTGTGGTTTTATCTTCAACTATTGCATTAGTAGATACGGTGGTGCTTAAATTAATCCGCTGAATTTTTGATTTATCATAACCCTTAAGAAGTTCTCTTAGCGTAAAATAAATTGTCTCAAATAGATTATCAATATCCGTGGGTTTTTTTATGGTATTAACTATTCTTCCGTCATCTATGATAACTCCATCAATATTTGTTCCTCCCATATCAATTCCTACTATCAATTTGAAACCTCCTCTATAACTTCACTACTATCCTATATAAAAGTATCCCACTCCCCATTTCGTTTCAATATATTGACTTTCAGTGGTATTTTTCTCAATTTTTTCTCTTATCCTCCTTATATGAACATCTACTGTTCGTAAATCTCCGAAATACTCATATCCCCAAATCTTTTTTAGCAGTTCTTCTCTAGTAAATACTTTTCCTGGATTTGTGGATAGAACATAAAATAAATCAAACTCTTTTCCAGTAAAATTTAAATTGATACTATTAAAATAGATTTTTCTCTTAATTGCATCTATGGTAAATTCACCTAGATGAATAAGATAATCCTCATTATTAGGTATTGTATAACTCATCCTTCTAAACAATGAATTGATTCTAGCTTTTAATTCTAATATGCTAATGGGCTTAACCAAATAATCATCTGCACCATATTCAAATGCTAGTATCTTGTTTATATCTTCATCATTTACTGAAACAATAATTAAAGGAATTGTTGAAACCGCCCTTATGGATTTGCAAATCTCTACTCCCTCTAAACCAGGAGTTTCTGGTTCCAATAGAGCTAACTTATAATTTTTATCCTTAATTCTTTCAATTAGTCTCTTCCCATTGCTTGTTATCTCTATATTACAGCCATCATCTTCTAGATTATATCTTAAGGTTTCTGCAAATGTCTTATCATTATCAATAATTAAAATATCATCATTCATTAGTTCACCTCTTAATCATGCTTCATTATTATTCAAAATTCTTATATTTCCTTCTCTAATTGTAAGCCCTAGCTCATCAAATCTTTCTAATAATCCTAAGGCAATCTTTCTATTTGTATTTAATATATCCCTTAATTCAGCCACAGTTATACTTCCATTTTGGTTTATAAAACTGATTATTGCCTTCTTTGCTTTACTAAACAAATCCTTATGGATAAAAATCTCATCATCAAGTTTTATTAATTCTCCATTATCTATCAATGAATTGTACACCTCTTTGACTTCATCTATATTTTGATTGAAGCTAGTCTTTATTTCATTGAGCTTAGGAATCATATATTGCTTATCCTCTAGAATAGTAATAATATAATCCTTTATTTTTTTTTGCTCAGGATTATATTCAATTTTGAAACCATAAATACTTAAGATGTTAAATTCTTGAGCCAACCATTCAGCGTCTATAAGCTTTTGGATAAACAAATCTCCAACCTTATTCGATGCATTTTTTAAGTACTTACTTCTAATTAACTCTTTAGATATACCTAATCTCAAAGGGAATCTTTGATGATATTCTTGTATTTCTTTAACAATCTTATCTTTTATAGAATTAAAATAATCCATATGTATTAGATAATTATCCTTTGTTAGATTAAATAATATCACTTTATTCTTATTTATCAGTTTATCTATATCTTCAATCAATTTTTCTTCAAATATTGATGAAATAGCTGCTAATTCATTAAGGCTCAAGAACTCGTGGCTTTTATCCTTGATAATATGTTCTATAATATCTTCTTGACTACCTTGTTCTTTTATTATCAGCTCATGTATTGCATCTTCATCCATAGCTTTCTTCTTATTTGGATTAGAATCCAAGACTATTCCACCACCGATGGTGAATACTGGAGAATAAAACCTAATAATGAATCTATCCTCATGTTTAGCTACTATTGGTTCTTCTAATCTAAGTTGTGCATATGCTTCCTCCCCTGGCTTCAGTAGCTCTCTATCAAGTAGTACTATTCTACAGAATAACTCCTTTGCTCCTATATAAAGCCTTAGTCTTGTCCTGGTTTTTATGTCCATATCAATATTATCCAATAGTTTAATTTTGACATCTAACAGCCTTGTAGCTTTCATTTGATTAATAGGGCCTATTACATCCCCTCTACTTATCTGCTCCTTCTTTATCCCCACCAGATTTACTGCTACCCTTTGTCCAGCATATGCTTTATCTGTATTCTTATCATGAACTTGAAGGGTTCTTATCCTAGCTATTTCATATCCTGGATAAATCTGTACTTCATCACCTATCTTTAGTGTCCCTGATAGTAAAGTTCCCGTGATAACTGTACCAAATCCAGATATTGTAAATACTCTATCAACAGGAATTCTAGCTATATCTAGAACATCCCTATCATCCATGTTCTCAATATAATCATCAATCAAATCTATTACTTCTTCTATACCAACTCCCTTAGTTGATGAGACTCTAATTATTGGGCTATCCTGTAAAAAAGTGCCTTCAATCCCTTCTGATACTTCCTCCTCTACCAGATTAAGCCATTCTTCCTCAACTAAATCCACTTTAGTAAGTACAACAAATCCATCTTTGATTCCTAATAGATTCAATATGGATAGATGCTCTAAAGTCTGTGGCATGATTCCTTCATCTGCTGCGATAACCAATAGAACCAAATCCATGCCCATTGCTCCAGCTAACATATTTTTGATAAATTTTTCATGCCCAGGCACATCTATTATGCCTGCACGCTGCCCACTTGGTAGATCAAAATATGTGAAGCCTAAATCTATTGAAATACCTCTTTTTTGTTCTTCTTTTAACCTATCAGTATTTCTACCGGTTAAAGCCTTAATTAATGTGGTTTTACCATGATCTATGTGGCCAGCAGTTCCGATGATTATGTGTTTCATTCTAAATTCTCCTTTTAACTTACTGCAATTTCTCTAAATGGACAAGAGCTTCAACAATAATCTGAATCT
>CAZZCQ010000085.1:0-1594 GCA_964652285.1 uncultured Tissierella sp. | reverse complement strand
AGTTCTTAAATTTAAATGGATTTTATCCTTGTATATTCTTGTAATAATTGGTGTCTTATTATTTCTTAAGACATTATCTATTTTATCAATACTATATTCATCAGAATATATGGTAACGCATTTAGAAGGTAATCTTTCCAGTGGTAATGAGCCACCACCTACTTCTGAATAACAATCCTCTATAGAAATTTCTAGGTTTTCAATGTTTTGTTCATTCAATAAACTCAATAATTCAATAGCTTTATTATTAATTTCATCTAGGGATTTTGTTAGCATATTTAATGTAGGGATTTCCTTCACAGCCATCTCTTCATCTAGATAATATTTAAGGGTAGCTTCCAACGATGATATGGTAAACTTATCAACCCTAATTGCTCTTGTTAGAGGGTTTTTCATCATTTGAGAGATATATTTCTTTTTACCTACAATAATACCTGCCTGGGGACCTCCTAATAGCTTGTCTCCACTGAAAGTTACAATATCAATACCGTTTTTTAAAGAATCCTGTACTCTTGGCTCATATTCCAAGCCATACTTTGATAGGTCAATTAAAACCCCACTACCTAAGTCTTCAATAACTGGAAGATTATACTTTGTTTTCAAATCCAATAGTTCCTTTGCTGATACAGATGATGTAAATCCTAATATTCTATAATTGGATGTATGGACTTTAAGCATGGCAGAGGTATTTTCATTGATTGCATCTTCATAATCCCTTAGATGGGTTTTGTTAGTAGTACCGACCTCAACCAATATTGCTCCACTCTCTTCCAAAACCTCAGGTATCCTAAAGGAACCTCCAATCTCTATTAGTTCTCCTCTTGAAACAATTACCTCTTTACCCTTTGATAATGTACTCAATGCTAAAAGTACAGCAGCTGCATTGTTGTTTACTACCAAGGCAGCTTCTGCACCTGTAATCTGACATATCAAATTTTCAATCATTGAATATCTAGAACCTCTATGTCCTGCTACTATATCATACTCTAAATTTGAGTAGTTACTTGCCACCTGGTTTACATGCTCAAGTACACTTTTATTTAATAGTGATCTTCCTAAATTAGTATGAATTATTGTCCCAGTAGCATTGACTACACTTTTTAATCCATATTCATCTAGTTTAAGAGCCCTAGAAAGTATATTTGAAACTAGGGAGTCCATTTCTTCAAGTAACTCTTCTTTACTAATCTCTTGATTTCTAATTCTTGTTCTCAAAGAATCAATCTCTTGTCTAATTGAATCTATCATCAATTGTCTAGGCACTTTATCTAATAATTCTCTTATGGATTTATATTCTAATATCTCATCTACACTAGGCAGAAAAGTATATAGGTTTTTATCATCCATTAAAACACCTCCCTATAAATTACTCAACCAGGATATAGGCTTCTTCTTTTTCAACTACCTCTCCAATTATAGCATATTCTGTTGGATTTGCTTTAAGCGCCTCCATCAAATCAGCTGCAGATTCTCTTGGTACTGATATCAGCAACCCACCTGATGTTTGGGGGTCAAATAGAATATCTTTAATAGCTTTAGAAACATCTCCATTGAAAACTACATTATCTCCAATGTATTTTTTGTTTGAATATGC
>CAZZCQ010000084.1:0-6119 GCA_964652285.1 uncultured Tissierella sp. | reverse complement strand
TGTGTAAATACTAATATTTACACCTTTTGCATGAATAGTCTCTTTAATAGGTCGCTTTGACATAAAACCACCTTCCTATCTAATTATAAAATTTATTTATCATATGTATTATATCGAATTTATGTTCTGCTAACAATATGAATTTTACAATTATATCCACTTCATATTTTATAAATAGATATATTTTTATTATACAAATTTCTATTATAGTTTTTGGTAATGAACATATAACTATAGGATAGTTTTTATAATTGCATCTATTCAAAGAATTAACGTCTTTATTTATTATAGCTATTGTCTCAATACTGATTAGAAAGTCCAGTAGATATGTTTTGTCAAACACAAAGGCATTGAATGTCATCTATACATTCAATGCCTTAAAATCGCCCAAATTATTGATATTACTGCATTCTATTACTTTTCTAACTTCACGATTACCTCACAATGAGACGTTCTAGGGAACATATCCATTAACTTGACCTTATCCACCCTGTATCCTCTCTCTATAAAGACTTTCAAATCTCTAACCAAGGTCACAGGATTACAGGACACATATACAAAGTTTTCTGGACTAAAGTCTATAATCTTGTTTATTGTCTTTGGATGGATCCCATCTCTTGGAGGATCTATTATTATTAAATCTGGTTTCTCTATTAGATCATCTACTGCTTTTTCTACATCTCCAGCAATGAACTCCACATTATCTAATCCATTTAATTTAGCATTTTCCCTTGCCTTTTCTACTGCTTCTTCAACTATCTCTATACCTATAATTTTCTTGGCTACTGGGGATAATATCTGTGCTATAGTTCCAGTTCCTGAATATAGATCATAAATAATATTGTTCTTTGTATCCCCCACAAAGTCTCTGACAATCGAGTATAGTTCTTCTGCTCCAAAGGTGTTAGTTTGGAAGAAAGAAAATGGTGATATCTTGAATTTAAGTCCTAATAGCTCCTCTATTATATAATCCCTACCATATAATAACTCTAAACTATCAGCTACAACTGTATCTCCCAATCCATCATTTATAGAATGTAGTACTCCCTTTATCTCTCCTTTCAATTCTAAACCAATCAAGCTATTTACAAAATCCTCCTTTTCCAAGGAATCCTGACTTGTAGTAACCAAATTTATCAGTATCTCTCCAGTTGACAAGGACTTTCTTATAACTAAATGCCTTAAGTAGCCTTTTGCTCTTCGTTTGTTATAAAACTTTGTATCCTTTGATTGAAAATACCTGATTACATCTTGTCTTATCCTTGTAAAATCCTCATCTACTATATTACATTCATCTGTGTTTACTACCTCATAAAACCTACCCTTTTTATGAAGTCCCAAAGCTAATGCCCCACCCTTCTCTTCATCACCAAAGGTATACTCCATCTTATTTCTATATCCTTGGACTATGGGGCTAGCTTCTATGCCTATAAAGTTCATATCTAATCCTGCATCCTCAAATAGTCTTTTTACTTGATTGTATTTATATTCCAACTCTGCGTCATAGGCTAGGGTTTGATAGCTACACCCTCCACATACTCCATAATGGGAACACCCAGCCTCTGTCTCTTTAGGAGATTTTTCTAATAAATCTACTAACTTTGCTTCCATATAGTCTTTTCTTTTGCGACTGATTCTTGCTGCAACCCTTTGTCCTTCTATTCCACCTTTGAATTTTACTATCTTTCCTTCAAATAGTCCTTGACCCTTGTTTGGAAAACTGACTTTATCTATTCCAATTTCGATTATTTCATTTTTCATTAACATTTTGCCCTCCCTCTACCATCCAAAATAATCTCAAATACTCCTCTAGTTGGCCATTATTTTTTATCAGCCTATAATGACTCCATTCCCTTGGAAATAATTCCTTATATCTATAGGTCCCAAATCTATCGTCAATTAAGAGTATGGCTCCCCTGTCCTCTTCAGAGCGAATTACCCTACCAGCACTTTGCAAAATCTTGTTCATTCCTGGATACATATAGGCATATTCAAAGCCTAGATTTGTCTTTTCCTTAAAATAATCCCTTATAATATCCCTATCAAAACAAATCTGTGGTAATCCAACCCCAACTATCACTGCTCCTATCAACCTATCTCCTAATAAATCTATACCTTCTGAAAATATACCACCCATGACTACAAAGGCTATCAAATTCCTTTCTTCATCAAATCTATTTAGGAATTCTTCTCTTTCTGATTCTGTCATATTCCCTTCTTGGATTACAGTATTTAAATCTGGATTTCTATCAGCAAACATCTTGTATACATTCTCCATATAAGCATAAGAAGGAAAAAATATAAAATAATTACCATTCTGTGATTTTATGAAAATTTCAATTGATTCCAGCAAATCCAAATAGGTATCTTCTCTATCCTTATATTTTGTGGAGATATTGTCCCTTATCAATAGGCTAAGGTTGTCCCTTGGAAAAGGTGAGGGCAATCTGATGAAGTAATCATCCTTATTGCCCCCTAATAAATCCATATAATATTCTAAAGGGGTTAGAGTTGCGGAAAAAAATATTCCACTTTTACCTCTTTTTAAGGATTCATTTAGCAAATAGGAGGAATCCACACAATATAATTTGATAATCATATCCCTATCCATCACTTCAATAGAAGTTACATAATGCTTATCATAAAAATCAGATATTTTAATATATGTAATTAAGTTGAAATAAAGGTCCATGATTTTCTCATAGTCCCCATGCTCCTTCTCCAAAATCAACCATTGTTCCATCAAACTTATAATCCTTTTTATCGGATAATAGAGCTCTCCTATCTCTTCTCTCTGATAATAATCTCCTTTGCCAAACTCCTTCTTTAAGTTATTCATTATACTATTACATTTATTAAATGCTCTATATAGACTTGGATAATTATCCTTAAAAATACCTCTTAAGTCCAAAAAATCTGCCTTGTTTATCTGGGCGGAAAACATCTCCCTAGATCTGTCCACTAGATTATGTGCTTCATCAATCAGAAACACATATTCCTTAGCCAAGCCATCAAAGAATCTCTTCAAATACACCTGAGGATCGAATACATAATTGTAATCACAAATTACTACATCTGCCCATAGGCTAATATCTAGGGAAAACTCAAAAGGACAGACATGGTGTTTCCTTGCATATTCTATAACTATATTTCTAGTAATCATGTCTTCATTCTTAAATAAATCCATTATGGCATCATTGACTCTATCATAGTGGTCCTTTGCATAGGAACAATCCCTAGGGTTACATTTCACTTCATCATTCAAACAGATTTTATCCTTGGCAGTTATTACTAGGGTTTTTGCTCGAAGTCCATTATTCATCAAGAGTTCCATGGATTTTATGGGGATTTCCCTGGTAATAGTTTTCGCAGTTAAATAAAATATCTTAGAAAGGGTACCTTGACCTATGGAGATAATCGAAGGAAATAGTAGGGACATGGTCTTTCCTATACCTGTAGGGGCTTGGGTAAATAGATTTTTTCCCTCTTTTATGGTCTTGTAAGCTGCTACAGCCAACTCCCTTTGTCCTTTTCTATATTCCTCAAATGGAAAGTCCATTCTCGAAATTGTACCATCCCTGATTTCAGCCCAATCAAATGTTAGTCTTGCCCATTTGATATACCTATCTATAACATCAATAAAGAATGTTTCCAATTCAACAAAGGTGAAATTTCTCTTAAATATCTTAAGCTCTTCATTTTCTATATTAAAGTAGCTTATTTGGATATGAATATTAGTTAGTTCATTTTGGAGGGCATAGATATATCCATAGCACTTTGCTTGAGCCCAGTGTAAATGATTATAATCCTCTTCAATTGTCTCAATGTCCCTAGTAGTAGACTTTATCTCATCTATAATTGTCTCATCTTGAAGTTTTATAATTCCATCCACTCTACCTTCAATCTCTAGAATATAATCATTATAGGAAAATGAATGCTTGAGAGTGACTTCTGGACTATATTCAGGACCATAGGACTTTTGAACCTTCTGATGAGCCAAGGTTCCTTCTATAGCCCTAGAAGTGGATATAAAGCTATTGTCTATATCTCCACTTCTTAAGACAAACTCAATTAAATTTCTAACTGATACTTTTATTATATTAGCCATTTCATCATCCTTATGAATATATATAATTGATTATATCAAAACTAATATTATTATGGAAATCATCTTAAAATTGATTTATTTTTAGAATTCTAAACCCATTGATTCATTAGGAATATGAGGGATAATTCATGAAGTTGAGCGACCATTTTATTTGCAATAGGATTTTTCTTGTGATATACTTAATAATTGTAAATTTAATAGAACAAATGAATTGCGCCGCTGAGTTCTTTTTCAAAGAAGCGGGGGAACCAATTAACTGGGGTGAATCAATATTTTTGAAGGGCTACCCTTTAGTCCTAATCCGTCAGCTAACCTCGTAAGTGCTTTAAGGGGAGTCATATTGTGCTAATCTAGTAGACTATGGTGCTCCATAGTTTTTTGTTTTTTAGTATTTTGAGTGTGTGCTCCTTAAATATATTGTGTTGCTTTTCATTTAGTTAAGTGGTTAAAATTAAAGGAGTGTTTTAAGTGAAAAAATTTACAAGTATTATGTTACTGGTAGGAATAATTTCGTTGACATTAGTAGGATGTACAAGCGGAAATGGAGAAACTTCAGAAGGAGACAAACCCTATGCAGGGAAAGAAATTAGATTTGCCAATGCACAATGGGATAGTATCATGTTCCATAATGCTGTCGCTGGAACAATAGCTGAAGAGATATGGGGCTACTCTTGGAGTGAGGTTTCTGGTTCAACACCTGTAACCCATCAAGGATTATTATCAGGTGAAATAGACACACATATGGAGATTTGGTCAGCTAATATCGCGTCTTATGATGATGATGTTGCAAATGACAGATTACAAATATTGAGCACAAACTTTGATGACAACTATCAAGGCTTTTATGTGCCTAGATATGTTATCGATGGAGATTCAGAAAGAGGAATAGAAGCTAGTGCTCCAGACTTAAAATATGTATGGGATTTAAAAAATTATCCTGATGTATTCCAGGATGATGATGACCCTAGGAAGGGAAGAGTATATGGAGCTATACCTGGATGGGAAGTAGATCAGATTATGAACAATAAATACCTTCATTATGGATTGGATGAGAATTTTATCTATTTTAGACCAGGTTCAGAAGCTGCATTGGCTACATCTATAACTGCAGCCTATGAAAGAGGAGAGCCAATCTGTGCATATTATTGGGAACCAACTTGGTTACTAGGTCTATATGATATGGTCCTCTTAGAAGATGAGCCCTATAATCCTGACACTTATTTAGATGGAGAATCTGCATTACCAGCTGTAGATGTAACAATTGGAGTAAGCAATAACTTTGCAGAAGAAGGTAATGAAGAATTTATTACATTTTTAAGCAATTATGAAACATCAAGTGCATTAACTTCGGAAGCCCTTGCATATATGCAAGAGACAGGAGCTAACTATGTTGATACTGCAGAATGGTTCTTAAGTGAGAATATTGAATTATTGGATGAATGGCTTGAAGCTGATGATGCACAGGCTATGAAAGATTTTCTAACTAATTAGGAGGTAAAAGGATGGACTGGTTATATAGTTTCCCCTTTGAAGTACCTATTGATTTAGAAACAATTGATGATGCTGTTAAAGCCTTTAGTATAAAATATGATGCTTTCTTTAATGTTATAAGAAAGGGTCTTTCAAAATTTGTAGGCACTCTTAACGATGGATTGAATTTTATCCCTTGGTTTATCCTGGTATTGCTTGTAGTCTTTGTTTCATGGAGGTTGTCCGGCAAGATTAGAAAAGGCTTATTATATGGTTTTATGCTATCCTTAATTGGAGCTTTTGGTCTATGGAGCTTGATGATTGAAACCTTATCCATAATAATAGCATCTGTGATAATTGCCCTCTTGTTAGGTTTCCCTATAGGAATACTAGCATCAACAAATGATAGGCTTGATGACTTTCTTCGTCCAATTCTTGATACTATGCAGACCATGCCTGTATTTGTTTACCTTATCCCTGCCATGGTGCTCTTTGGATTAGGTAAACCACCAGCAGTTATTGCTACTACAGTATATGCCAT
>CAZZCQ010000083.1:0-6135 GCA_964652285.1 uncultured Tissierella sp. | reverse complement strand
TGGTGCACTCCCAGCTTCAACTATACTGTATTCTACATCAAATGACTTTGCTGCACCTTCAATTACCCTATTTACTTTCATTCTTAAAGCTTCATTTACTTCTTCATTTTCACCTCTAGTTTCAATTTGCATCATTGCATTCCCTGGGACTACATTTCTGCCTGAACCTGCATTTAGTACTCCTACATTCAATCTAGTCATCCCTGAAGCAAATTGAGTTAATGTATGGAGATTTAGAGCACAGCTAGCTGCAGCTAATAATGCGTTTCTGCCTAATTCAGGGGCTGCTCCTGCATGTGATGAAACCCCCTCAAAATATATGTCTAGCTTAGATGTAGCTAAAAACCCTACTGTTCCTAGTCCTAATATACCGCTCTCTACTCCAAGCCCTATATGCCCAGCTAATAGATAATCCACTCCATCTAATACTCCTGCTTCTACCATACTCTTTGCACCACGTACTCCTTCTTCGGCAGGCTGGAATATTAATATAAACTTACCACTTAAATTATCCTTTTCTTCTATCAACCATTCTGCTGCAAAAAGCCCTATAGCTATATGCCCATCATGACCACAAGCATGCATAACAAAACTATTCTGTGATCTAAAATTTTCTTTATTGGGTATGTGGTTTTCATCATAGGTTTCTTCAATATCATTTGCGTCAATATCAAAACGCATAGCAATAGTTGGACCTTCTTTGCCAGTATCTAGTTTTGCAACAACTCCAGTATATCCTTCAAGAATTTCTGTTAAATCATAGTCCACCTTAAATGATAGACTGTTTCTATAATCTTTCATATTCTTTTCAGTAGGTAGCCCCATCCTTTGACTATGTATAGCCTTCCCATAAATTATATCACTATACCCAAATGATTCTAGATATTTTATTATTCTAATGGTTGTTTGAAATTCTAACCACCCTGGTTCAGCTATTCGATGAAACTCCCTTCTAATTTTAGACATCTGCTCAATATTAAAGCTCATGAAAGCACCTTTTTTCTTTAATTTACTCAAGTCTATAATATTATATCAAAAAATACTAGCATATTAAAGGGGTATGGAAAGTATCCAAACCTCTTACAGATTTCTAGACTTTATTTCTTCATCAGTAAGTACATCTACATATGAAGTAAGAAGCTTATCTTCAGCTTCACAACTTGTTTGATAGTACCAATCCCTTACTGCTTTTATTGTCTCCTTATCTGTTGATCTAATACTATGTGGATATATCGCAATTAGTTTGCCGGTTTCCTTAGATCTTAATCCTACCTTTTCAGCATCTTTAAATTTTTTCATAAGATCACTCTCCTATTTTTATTATTACCCAAATTCTATAAAGCTAATTAGTGGGGTTTTTACTTTCTATTGATTTTCTTCTTATGAAATAAATTATACATGTGATTAAAGGGATAACTATTACAAAGATAATAAATAATACTCGTATTAGGATTAATATATCCCCTTCTGTTATTATTACCGATCTAATATTTACAACATATAAGGTTGCTAAGATAAGTATGGAGCTTAAAATTACAAGGATTTTTTTTTCCTTTTCATCCTTATTAAATATTTCCCTAAGAACACTTATACTTATAGATAAAAAGGCAATTATTCTAGTGGCGCTTGTAATTATCCATGCCACAACAGCAATTGAATCTATTCTTTCAATTACTTCAAATATATCAATGGACCTTGCGTAAACTAAGAATGGGAAATTGGAATGTTGGATATATTCAACTCCAAAAGTTATGTAGGCTATGACTACTATAAACGCTAACAAACCCAATGAATATATAGCTGACTTCAAAAAAATCTTATTTATATCATCCTTATTCTCTAAATATGGTATCAACATTGTTAGAAGGAATATCTCTGAGGAAAAGGTTGTCAATTCCATAGCCCCTAGATTGATATCCAATATGGTTGAATCTGATAATATAGGCAATAGTAAATCATATCTAAAATTATTGATACCAAAAGCCATCAGTATAAGAACAATAGTTATAGCTATTGGTGATAATACTTCAACTGCCCTTATTCCCGCTATAATTCCTCTTGATACACAATAGACACAGGTCACCACCATGGCAATCACTATTAAATTCTCTGATGTATCTGGGAGTATAGATGTTGTTATTAGTTCTGATTGAACACTAGCAGCAAGTATGGATGTAAAAAGAAAATACATACCATATAAAAATGCCAAAACCTTCCCTATAACTTTACCATGTATTATATCAAGATAACCAATCATACTCACATCTCTAAATTTGTTAGCTAGGTAAAGTAAAGGAATCACAGCTAAAAAGGTATATGCTATTGATACCAATACCATTATCCATATATCTTGATTGAAAGGTCGAATATTTCTAGTGGGCATTATTGATATTGCAATGGATAATCTTACTAATACAATCAATGCTATCATTTGCTTTGAAGTAATATTATCCTTCATGCTATTTTAACTCCTTTTCTATATTTATAGGTGCATTTAAGAGACCAGTTCTTACGAAATCTGTGTTTACAGTGACAATATAGTTTAGTTCTGGGAATATTGCATCCCAATCATCAGAAATCTCTCTCCATAAATCAGGATATCTTATATGAACTAAAGAACCTATACTGAATGAATCCAGCCCAAATTCCTTCTGTGCTTTATCCATAGTCATTTGAATATATTCCTTAATCTGATTTGAACAAGCTTCTTCTATTGCTTTAAGAATATCTTTTTGGGATAGATCCAACCCTTTCATATCTTCTATTAAAACTGCATTTATATTTACATCAATCACTATGGTTAATTCCTCATTTATTATATCTACTTTAGTTTTCGTTTTACTATTCTTCACTTCAGCAACTGTATACCTTTCACTATCACCAATAAAGTTAGATTCTTTTATCAATTCATCTGGGGTATCAAAGACAATAAACCCATTTTCGAATTCATCTACTATGAAATTGAATCCCATCATCTCATCTCCGTTGTAATACCCTATTAGCTTATCCCCATTAAAGACTCCACCTCCAGCCACATTTAGAGCCTTCTTAGTAGATTGACCTGTTTTCATTTCTATATCTAATTCTTCAATCTCTTCTACTATGGCTGTTACAGGATTTTCACCCCTTAAAAAGTATCTCAAAAACTCAACTAATGTAAAATCTCTGGTCTTTAAATTTAAATTATAATTGCTGATCAAGTCAAAGAGATACTTTCCAGGACTATCACCTAACCCTCCATTGATTCCCATTACTTCATATCCCTTTGCCCCCCTAGCTACAATCATAAATGATGATTCCCTAGGTACATTATCGTAGATATAAAAATTGATAAAAGAACTCAAGCCTTCCCTTGCGAACTCTTCTCCAAGTATGAATAACCTATTATGTGCTAGAAAGAGCATTCTATCAAATGTTAGGCTAGCATTTCTGCCTGCTTCCATTATAGTCCTTCCTCTGCTTTGAACATAGATTACACTGCTATCGCTTTTTTTGGTATTCGTTGATACACTGGTTTCTGGTACCACAACCTCATGGGTAAGGAGCAAGACCCCATCCTCTATATCTATGGCTGTAGATACTACAATCCCCAGTTCATTCACTTCCCTAGAGCCATTGCAGGAAGTCAATACAAGTGCAATCATTATAATATTAATAATTATTATCTTCTTCTTTAAGCTCATAGTCCTCAATTCCTTATCCTAGATCTCTTATTTGAAATGTATTTTGGTCTTTGATTCATGTCCTTCATAGGACTTCTCCTTATGAAATCCTTCATTGCTTCTTTATCATATGGTGCTAGAGGGTATAGATAGGGTACTCCAAAGGATTTAATGCCTGCAGTATAGAATACAATTATTATCAATCCACAAGTTACCCCATATATCCCTAATACAGCTCCTAAAAACAATAAAATAAATCTAGTAATTACAATCAATTCTCTTAGGGAAGGATTGACGAATTCTGTAATTCCTGTTGCGGATACAATAATAACCATGATTGCACTGACAATTCCAGCTTCTACAGCTGCCTGACCTATAACCAAACCACCTACTAGAGTAACTGTATTACCTATTGTCTTTGGTAATCGGAGTCCTGCTTCCTTCATTATCTCAAAGAAGAGTAACATTAGAAAAACTTCAAAAAAGCTTGTGAAAGGAACACCTTCTCTTTGACCCGCAATTGAAATCAAGAGTGCAGTAGGCACCATCTCCTGATGAAAATTTGACAATGCTATAAATACACCTACTAAAGTTGAGCTAATAAATAAACATATTAACCTAATAAACCTTAAATATGTGGCATAAATAGGCTTCACATAATAATCCTCAGCAGCCATTAAACACTCATTAAAAATCTTAGGAACTGTCAATACATTAGGTGAACCATCGCATATGATGCCAATTCTTCCCTCCAATATCTTGCCCGCCAAAACATCAGGTTTTTCGGTATTGTACATAGTAGGCAAAAGACTTTTTGGGGTATCATCGATATACTCCTCAATATAGTTGGTATCCAATATCGCATCAGTCTTGATCTCCTTCATTCTTGCTTTCAATTCAGCCAGTATATCATCATTTACTATGCCTTTAATATAGACTAAGGATACCTGGGTATTTGTTTCATCTCCATAAACAAAATCCTCAAAGACTAAGTTCCTATTTCTTATCTTTCTTCTAATCAAAGTTTTATTTATAAACAAATCTTCAATGAAAGCCTCTTTTGGACCCCTAATAACCTGCTCAGAACCTGATATATCCACACTTCTTTTTTCATATTTACATAGATTTAGTATAAAAGCCTTTTCTAGCCCTTCGTGGAAGAGTGCCACATGTCCATCTATAATTCCCATGATAATTTCATCATAGTCTTCTACCTCTCTTATGGCAGTAATATATACTGTATCCGTGATATCCATAGGAGATACCAAATTTTCCACTAAGGGTCTTAAGATATTATCATTTAAGGCCTCTTTATCTATAAATCCATTGATATAGCAGACCATTGCTTTCGTATCACATAGTGTATCAAAATCATGAATCACTATGTCCGATGAATAATTAAAGAGATCTAATAATTTTTCTCTGTTTTCTTGAATTTCCTTACTTATCATATAATCACCCAAAAAATTAATATTATATCCCTAGTATTTCCAATTAATGTATAAAATATTAACAAATACAAAAAACTCTGATTAAGATTTCTCCTAATCAGAGTTTTTTGTATTTTACCTCTTAAACACTGTCATTCTGAGTGTAATACCTGGGGAACTCCCCAATTAATACCTCCGATCTACACTAAGGTTGTGGGGGATCTTGGGTTTTTGGTGTTAAGCTAACTTATGTTGAGTCTGTTTTTCTATGATAATTCCTAATTCCATACCTTCATTCCTTATCAGCAAGTAGGATGTTATACTGGATAATATATCTGCTATTGGATAGGATAACCAAACCCCTATGGCGCCCATATTGAAACCTTTTGCCAGTATCAAAGCTAATGGTATAATGATAATAATCTGCCTCAATACACAAATCATCAAGGATGTCTTGGCTTTCCCCATAGCTTGGAAATAAAATATTGATACATAATAGATACTAATTATAGGAAATACAGATATCATTATTCTGAAAGCTTTGACTGATTCAATTATTAAACCATCATCTTTTATAAAAATTGAAATTAACTGTGGTGTAAATACCATCATAAATATCCATAAAACCACCGATGTTAAGAGTGCATAAAGAGTGGTCTTTTTCATCACTGCTCTTAGTCTTTGATAATTCCTGGCACCGACATTATAGGCTGCAATTGGTTGCATAGCTGATGCAATTCCGAACATAGTTATAAATAAAAACATATATAGTTTTGATACAATCCCTAATACAACTATAGCCCTATCTCCTGCTGTGTTGGCTAAGAGATTGTTCAAGACTGCTATGAGGATTCCATCCTCAGCTTCAACTATGAATGCTGATAAACCAATTGTTATTATTGGGATAATAATCTTTTTATCCAATTCAAATTCTAGTTTTAGATCATTTTCCTTAGCTATAAAATAGAATTTATGAAGAGCATAGGCAAAACCTATTAATTGTGAAACAGATGTAGCAATAGCAGCCCCCTTTACTCCAATAC
>CAZZCQ010000082.1:0-6145 GCA_964652285.1 uncultured Tissierella sp. | reverse complement strand
AGAGAGAAAGATCTCAGATGGATCTCACAGTAGCAGGAACTAAAGATGCTATTATGATGGTAGAAGCAGGTGCAAATATAGTAACGGAAAATACCATGCTTGAAGGTATATTAGCAGCCCATGAAGAAATCAGGAAAATATGTAATTTCATAGAAGAAATTGTTGCTGAGTTAGGAAAAGAAAAGCAGGAGTTTAAAGTTTTCCAACCAGATGAAGAATTAGCAAGAAAGATAGTAGAATCAGGGACAGATAAGCTAATTCAAGCTTTTAATACTGTAGAAAAACAAGAAAGAGAAGAAAAGATTGCTGAAGTTAGCAAGGAAATCCTCGAGTCATTCTTGCTTGAGTACCCAGATAATGAAAAAGATATTAAAGAGGTAATAGAGAATATAATCAAAAAAGAAGTCAGAAGACTAATTATTGAAGAGGGATTAAGACCAGACAATAGAGAACCAGATGAGATCAGAAAGATAAGTACAGAAGTTGGTATTTTACCTAGAGCTCATGGTTCGGGATTATTTACTAGAGGTCAAACTCAAGTATTAACAGTTGCTACATTAGGGGCATCATCTGATGTGCAAATTATTGATGGACTAGGTGAAGAAGAATCTAAGAGATATATGCATCATTATAATTTCCCTCCTTTTTCAGTAGGTGATACAAGACCAGTAAGAGGGCCTGGTAGAAGAGAAATTGGACATGGAGCATTAGCTGAAAGAGCTTTAGAGCCTGTTATTCCTTCAGTGGAGGAGTTCCCATATACAATACGTTTGGTTTCAGAGGTTTTAAGTTCAAATGGATCTTCTTCTCAAGCAAGTGTCTGTGGTTCTACTTTAGCTCTTCTAGATGCTGGTGTACCTATAAATGCATCTGTAGCTGGTATTGCAATGGGACTGATTAAAGAAGGAGAAAAGGTATCTATACTTTCTGATATTCAAGGTATGGAAGATCATCTAGGAGATATGGACTTCAAGGTAGCAGGAACAAAGGCTGGTATTACTGCTATTCAGATGGATATAAAAATTGCAGGAATTGATAGGCCTATACTTGAAGAGGCACTGGAAAGAGCAAGGATTGGTAGATTGTTTATCCTTTCAAAGATGGAAGACTCCATAGTTGAACCACGAGAGGAACTATCCCCTTATGCACCTAAGATATTTACTCTCAACATCCATCCTGATAAGATTAGAGAGGTAATTGGGCCAGGAGGCAAGGTAATCAATAAGATTATTGATGAAACTGGTGTAAAAATAGACATTGATGATGATGGTAGAGTTGCAATTGCAGCTGAAAATGCTGAGAGTGGAAATAAAGCTAAAAAGATGATTGAGGACATCGTTAAGGACATTGAAGTTGGAGAAATTTTCTTAGGTAAAGTAGTAAAAATAACCAACTTTGGTGCCTTCTTAGATATCCATAATGGTAAAGAAGGATTACTACACATTTCAAACATAGCTAGAGAAAGAATCAAGAAGGTAGAAGATGTGCTTAATGTAGGGGATGAAGTAATGGTTAAGGTAACTGAGATAGATAATCAGGGAAGAATAAATCTTAACAGGAAAGTTTTGCTAGCAGAAGAAGAAACAACAAAATCAAATAAATAATTCATAAATGCATGAACCACTTATTGGTTCATGTTTTGGTTTTTGTATAAAAAGTTACTTCTTGAATATATATTAGTAATGAATATGAGGGGAGTAGAGATGATGAAATTATTTATTATTAAGAAAAGAACTTTGTATTTGCTTTTAATCCTTATAATAGTTATTATGTTATTATTAAGCATTTATAAAACTTTAAAAACAATCGATGTATTTAATTCAGATGTATATTACCAGGGAACTAAAGATGAAAAAATAATAGCATTCACTTGTAATATTGACTGGGGAAATGAATTCATCGATGATATGCTTACCATATTTGAGGACAATGATATCAAAATAACATTTTTCCCTACAGGTAGATGGGCTGAAGATAATAGAGAGACATTGTTAGAAATATATAATAAGGGACATGAGATTGGGAACCACGGCTACAAGCATCTGGACTATTCAAAATTAGATTACAAGGGAAATTTTGAACAGATCAATACTGCTCATACAATAATAGAAGAGATAATTCAAGATACTCCCATATACTTTGCACCCCCTTCGGGTGCATTCAATGAATATACTTTAGCAGTAGCAAAGGATCTTGGCTATGAGACTATCCTATGGAGTATAGATACCATTGATTGGCGTGAAGATAGTAATAAGGCGGTAATAATAAATAGAGTGGTTGAGAAGATTCATAACTCAGCAATAGTATTAATGCATCCTACAGATGAAACCAATAAAGCATTACCAGAAATTATCGAATATATATTTAAAAATGAATATAGAATTGGTACAATTAGTGATGTACTATAATAATCTAATTTTATTATAATTATGCTTACTCTATTTATGTTTATGATACTTTAATTAGAGATAATTAGTTTTAAAAAGAATACATATGAAAGGATTTGAATATGGAAAAAATTAAAATTAAATACTTGAGTGATGAGATAGAAAAACTGCGTTATATTGACGGAAAAAGTGACTGGATAGATTTAAGAGCTGCAGAAAGTGTGAAGCTAAAAAAAGGAGAATCTAAGCTTATTTCACTTGGAGTAGCAATGGAATTACCCGAAGGATACGAGGCTCATATAGTGCCGAGAAGTAGTACCTTTAAAAAATTTGGTCTAATACAGACCAATCACTACGGTATAATAGATGAATCATATTGTGGAGATGATGATGTCTGGATGTTTTCTGCTCTAGCTTTTCGAGACACAGAAATAAAGATAAACGATAGAATATGCCAATTTAGAATCTTTAAACATCAGCCAGTTATTGAATTTGTTGAAGTAGATAAGTTAGGTAATGAAACTAGAGGTGGTTTTGGTAGTACGGGTACTAAATAGTATCTTCCATAAAATGATTTTTAGGGGAGGATGAAATGCAACTATTATATAAGACTCTTAACTCAATCAAAGCATCAGATTCAAAAGTTATGGAAGAGACAAAGAAAAGATGGGATAGCCTAGTTAAACCTCCTGGGTCTTTGGGATTAATGGAGGAAATAGGAATCAAGCTATCAGGAATCACAGGAAAGGTGAGCAATAATTTAGATAAAAAAGCCATAGTAGTTATGTCCAGTGACAATGGTGTATTTGAGGAAAATGTGGCAAGCGCACCTCAAATAGTGACCAGATTTTTAACCGAAGGAATGGTTCAGGGGATTACAGGAGTAGCTATTTTAGGAAAGTTTGTTGGTGCTCATATAGTGACTGTGGATATTGGGCTTAATTCTGATTTTAGCCATGAAAAAGTTTTAAATAGAAGAATAGCTCATGGTACTAAGAACTTCACCAAAGAGCCAGCAATGACCTATAATCAAGCAATCAAATCCATAGAAATAGGTATAGAAATTGCTGATGACTTATACAATCAAGGCTACCAAATTATTGGTACAGGTGAACTGGGAATGGGTAACACTACAACAAGCGCCGCAGTTCTCAGCGTATTATCAGGATTAGATGTGGATATGACTTGTGGAAAAGGGGCAGGTATCACCCAAGACCAATATATAAAGAAGAAGAAGACCATCCTAAAAGGTATAGAAATCAATAAACCAAACAAGGAAGACCCAGTAGATGTGATATCTAAAGTTGGAGGATTTGATATTGGGGGTATGTGTGGCCTATATCTATCTGCAGCCAAGAATAGGATACCAGTAGTTATAGATGGTTTTATATCTTCAGTTGCAGCCCTGTGTGCAGTAAAATTAAATTCTCATGTTAAGGACTACTTAATACCATCCCATCTATCTGATGAACCAGGAGCCAAGTATGCTCTAGATGAGTTGGGCCTAAGACCAATGCTAACCATGAATATGAGATTGGGAGAAGGCTCAGGCTGCCCCCTAGCTTTTCAAATTATAGATGCAGCACTTTATACACAGGAAAATATGGGAACATTTGAACAAGCAACTATAGATGGTTCAGTCTTAGTAGATATAAGGGAAGAATAGATAAGTTATGGAGGTTTATTATGGTTACCTTAGTTACAGGAGGTGCACGTAGCGGTAAGAGTGCCTATGCAGATAATAAATATATGGATTTTCAAGATGTAGTCTATATAGCCACATCTAGAATATCAGATAAAGAGATGGAGGAGCGTATAGAGCTTCACAAGAGCAGTAGACCTTCTCAGTGGAGAACCTATGAAGGCAACTACAATCTGAGCCAAGCGATTGGAGAGGAGAGACATTACATCTTAGATTGTTTGACAGCCCTGACATCAAATATAATGTTTGATCTGACCAAGGATCAGGAGTATATTGACTATGAGCTACAGGGTAAAGTCCAAGAAAAGGTAATTGAAGAAGTTTCCCACCTAATAGATATTATTAATTCCAAAAGCTTTGATCTAACCATAGTTACAAATGAAGTAGGATACTCTATAGTACCAGATAATCATCTAACCAGGGTTTTTAGGGATATACAAGGGAGAGTAAACCAAAGGGTGGCTGCACTAAGCCAGGAGGTTTATTTGGTATGCTGTGGCATTCCAGTGAAGATTAAATGATTAAAGGTATGATATTAGCACTACAATTTTTGACAAGATTACCTGTCAATATTGAAGTGGATTTCAATGAGGAAAATATTAGAAAAAGCAGCTTTTTTTATCCATTTATTGGACTATTACTAGGACTTATCGCCTCCATACCATATTATCTCCTAAGTTCTGTAAATATTGACATAGCTTCTTTCTTAACCCTCTTGACTGCAATTATACTCACAGGAGGCCTTCATCTTGATGGTTTATCAGATACTGCAGATGGTTTTTTCTCAAACACTGACAAGGATAGATGCCTAGATATAATGAAAGATAGTAGGATAGGAGCCTTTGGAGTCATAAGCCTCATCCTGCTTATACTATTTAAATATATATTGATATCTAATCTTGGAAGCAATTTACCCCTTGCTCTAGCTTTTTCCATGGCTAATAGTAGACTAATAGTTTTACTCCAAATAGCATTTAAAAAATCAGCTAGACCTGGAGGACTAGGGGATAAGGTCCATCAATCTCAACCAAGGACCTACATAATACTTACTAGTATAGTTTATTTAATACTAATAGGCTTAATAGATGTGGTCTATTTGATACCACTTGTATTTTCCCTATTTATTGGAGAGCTGATTTCTCAATATTCCTACAAGAAAATTGGAGGTTTCACAGGAGATGTATATGGAGCCACAATAGAGATTAGTGAACTAGCATCCTTATTGGGATTTTGGGGGGTTTTTGAATGGATATTATCATGATAAGACATGGAGAGTCAGAGGACAATCTTTCAAAGGTCTATGGTACTTTTGAAGCAGCCCTGTCTAAAAGAGGAATTGAGCAGATTAAAGCTACAAAGGATAACTTAAGTGAATTTGAATTTAAGCATGTCTATTTTAGTCCCTATATTAGAACAGTAGAGACTTTGAAATATCTTGATTTAAAGGGGACTTCGGACAAAAGAATAGGTGAGTATGATTTTGGTATATTCTCTGGTAAGACCGACTCTATGATAGAGGAGGAATATCCAATAGAGTATGAAAATTGGATTCAAGATATTAATGACTATATAATCAGAGATGGGGAGAGCTTACAGCTTGTCTATAACCGAGTTAAAGAATTTCTTGAGGAAAAAGTCCAAGAAGGAGAAGACATACTCTTGATAACCCATGCAGGGGTTATAAGGTTAGCCTTATCTTGGATCTTCGATGACATAGACTGTTTCTTCAGATTTAAGGTAGATAATGGAAGTATAAACATCATCTCTATTGATGATGGCTATAAGTTTATTAAGAAATTAAACTATAGTCCCAGACTTAAACAGATTTGAAGAGGTGATAGATTGAGACAGATAATAAAGTGTATTAGAACTATTGATAAATTGGATGTAGATTTATTTAATCAACTAAATATAGGAGTAGAGATACAGGATTTCACGGAACCCAATCTGACTGATGAGAAAAGGCAGGAGATTATTGGGGCCTATAAGTCCGCCTTGAAGAATCTAAAGGGAAGAAAGGCACTCCATGGTCCTTTTTTGGATTTAAAGCCAGCCA
>CAZZCQ010000081.1:1634-6244 GCA_964652285.1 uncultured Tissierella sp. | reverse complement strand
GGTAGTATTTTTGCTTACACTGCAGGATTTATTTATCATAGAGACAAGACATTTAAGACAGCTATTATTGCACTATTAATTGGAGTATTAGCTATGACGACAGTTGCATCCTTGAGTAATTATTTCATTGTATTTCCTCTATATGCTAAACTCATTCCAATGGATCAAATTATAGAAATGTCAGCTGCAATAAACAGCTTGGTTGTTGATTACAAGACAATGATTCTTTATGCAGTAGTGCCTTTTAATCTACTAAAAGGAAGTCTTGTATCAGTAGCTACAATATTGGTTTACAAAAGGATATCACCAATATTGAAAAGGTAATATGATAAATGCGACACGGGGACGGCTCTCGTGTCGCATTTGTAGATTTATGCGACATAATGGATAATGGGTTGACACATAGGTCAACCCCTATGATGTTGTAATTACAAGACTTATGTAGGAGCAGACCTATGTGTCTGTCGGATTATTTGTTTAATAATTTGATTTAAGTAATCATATAAGGGAGGCCAAATGGGTAAAGTGTATGACTGCCTCTGAAAGATTTGCCATACCTTACAGCAAAAGTCAAAAATCGCTAGGGAATCAGGGTTTTTAGGGAGAGCGTTCCATTGATTCCCTATTTTTGAGTGAGCCGTATAAGGTATCAAATCTTGAAGCGAAAGGAATGCTTTACCCTTTGGCCGATAATTTATTATGTCGCATAATTTATCTATAATTTATTAATAATTGTTTTTTAGATGGATAAATAATATAATAAGTATTGAATAGAGAGACAAAAGTTTGTATATAGGGAGGCTTGTAATGAATAAGGTATCGAGGAAAAAAGTAAAATTAACCATAATAATTTTAATAAGTTTGTTTTTGTTATCAGCTTGCATGCCAGGTGATGGCTCATATTCTACAGATGAACCAGCAACTTTCTTATCAGGAATATGGCATGGATGGATAGCCCCTATATCTTTGATATTATCTATATGGAATAGTAATTTAAGCATTTATGAATCAATAAATACTGGTTTTTGGTATGATTTTGGATTCTATATTGCAATAATAAGCGGTTTTGGTGGTTTTTCATTATCGAGAAAGAAAAAGTAATTTAATCATTGACATTAATGAATATATGTGATAATTTAATTTAAAATAGAACCTTTAAACTGAACCGAGAGTTCAGAAAGGAATGTATAGATAGAATTATTGGAGAAACTATATCTAGTTATGCCTTCCTTTAGGGGGGCATTTTTTATGCAATCTTTTAAATAAGTCCAGAGAGACTAAAGGAGGAGAATAAGGAAAATACTGGACATTGTAGAATCTGATTGATTTAAAATCAATGATTGGAGGGAATATAATGCTGATAGACAGATTGTATAATGAAGTAGAAAAAAGTGGCAATGTCTGTGTGGGATTGGACTCTTTACTAGAATATATACCAAATCAATTAAAAGAAAAATATCAAGATATTGAAGAGATTATTTTTCAGTTCAACAGAAGAATTATAGACAAGACTATGGACATAGTACCAGTGTACAAACTTCAGATAGCTGCTTATGAATCTTATGGATTGAAGGGATTAATGGCATATAAGAAGACATTAGAGTACTTAAGACATAATGATATTATTACCATAGGCGATATCAAAAGAGGTGATATTGACTCCACTGCTAGAATGTATGGAAAGGCTCATTTTGAAGGAGATTTTGAGGTGGACTTTATTACATTGAATCCATATATGGGCTTTGATAGTATAACACCATATTTAGATTATGTTGGGAATAGTGATAAGGGAATCCTTGTTTTAATAAGAACATCAAATCCAGGTGCTAAAGACCTTCAATTTTTAAATGTAGATTCAAATAATACTAGATTGTATTATTATGTAGGTGACAAACTAGGTGAAATCTCTCAAGATTACAGAGGTAGTTGTGGATATAGTCAAGTTGGTATGGTAGTTGGATGTACACATAAAGAAGAGGTAATAGAAATAAGAAAAAGATATAAAGATCAATTCTTCCTGATTCCAGGCTATGGACATCAAGGAGGAAAAGGTGATGATGCAGTTCTATACCTGAATGATGGAAATGGGGGAGTAGTAAACTCTTCAAGAGGAATCATTACAGCATATAAGGCTTACCAAGATGGGGAAGAGAACTTTGATAATTATGCTAGACAAGCTGTACTGGATATGAAACATGATATAGAAAGATATATGTAGGAATAAGACTAAAGATTTGGAGGTATTCATTATGGTAAATGATTTATTAAAAGAGACAGATGCATTATTAAATGGACATTTTTTGTTAACTTCAGGCAAACATAGTGATGGATATGTACAATGTGCTAGATTACTGATGTATCCAGACAAAGCTGAGAAGGCTGTGAAGGTAATTGTTGATAAATTAGGGGACCTTGACTTTGATATAGTAGTGGGACCTGCCATGGGTGGAATAATAGTAAGTTATGAAATAGGACGACAAACTGGGAAGCCAAGTCTATTTGTAGAAAGAGATGATGGCAAGATGACATTAAGAAGAGGTTTCAATATAGAAAAGGGACAAAAGGTATTAATTGCTGAGGATGTTGTAACCACAGGAAAGTCCACGATTGAAACTATGGAGGTAATTGAACAATTTGGTGGTGTTGTAGTAGGTATAGCTTGTATAGTAGATAGAACTGTTAAAGATTTAGAATATCCAGTGTTCAGTGCAACAAAATTAAATTTAAATTTCTATGAAGAAGATGATTGTCTACTATGTAAAAACAATGTACCTATTTATAAACCAGGTAGTAGAAAAGTTTAAATAAATCATGTACCATAACTTGTAGATTTAAGCGTCACATGATATGGGCAGGTGGAGCAGAGCCCCACCCCTACAGATCTGTTAAATTCAATACTGTAGAGGCAGGGCTCTGCTCTGATTGATGACAGATATTTTATTGGGCATCATTTATCTTTAATGACTACTCCTCAAAAACTGCCCTATTCTTGACCACAAAAATCTTGTCATATCTATCCTTTGTTTCTTTGAATACTACATGGCTAACATTCACTATGGTAATTCCATCTAAATTAAGCAGAGTGTATTCAATTTCCTTTGCAACTTTAGAATCTAAACTGGAAAAGGCCTCATCAATGAAGATGATATCTGATTTGGCCAATAATCCTCTAGCTATTGCAATTCTTGATTTCTCACCACCTGAGATATTCTTGCCATTATCATATATCATAGTTTCTAAACCATTTGCTAGACCATCCACAAATTGATACAGACCAGCTCTATGTATAGCTAGATTGATTTCTTCATCGCTATACCCTTTATATAGGGTTATATTATTTCTAAGTGTATCTTCGAACAAAAATACCTGCTGTTCGATATTGGATATGATATTGAAATAATCTCCTTTTTTTATATCTTTAAGATTTTTATCATCGATTAATATACTACCTTGATTAGGATTGAAATACTTCCTTAATAGTTTCAATAAGGTTGATTTGCCACCACCACTAGGACCTATGATCAAATACTTGTTTCCTTTATCTAGACTAAGATTTATATCTGTTAGAACATCATCTTTATCATAAGAAAAGGATACATCATTGAATGTAATACTATGATTGAAGCTGTCTATCTCAATAGTCTCCTGATAATTATCATGATTTTTTAAACTATTATCCATTTTCTTGAATAAGCTCTTAACTGAAAAGATCTTAGGCAACCATTCCCCTAATTCCATGAGAGGATAGATAACTCTGCTCAGATTATTGACTATCAATACTACAGCTCCAGTAGTAATAGAGCCTCTTATTGCCATCAATGCTGTGATTATTATAATTGCAAAGGTTGAACTATTGGTGATAAAGGACTGTATTACAACAATATAGGTATAAATTCTATCCATGACATATCTTTTATGTTGGATATTCTCACTTTTGTCATAAAAATCCTTCTTGACTTTGTCATTTAAATTATTAGCCTTAACAATTTGAAATGCACTAAGGACTTCCTTGATATATGAAGTATAACCACCAAATAGATCAGAACGGTCTTTTTCATGTTTCTGCAATGGTTTTGCCACTGCTATAGATAATAATCCAGCAACAATTGATATACCCGCTCCTAAGAATAAAGCCATAGGGCTTACTGAAGCTATTATAATAAATGAGACTATAAAACCAATAAAGCTATTTCCCACTAGATAGATTCCTTCTAGATATTGTTTTTCAATGCTATTCATATCATTTGTCATAGTTGATAGATAAATGGCGTTATTTTCAGCTTGAAATTCATTGATATTTTTACCAAATAGCTTTTCTACATAGTCTATCTTTGTTCGGACCAAGGATTTATATAGGTAGATTCCTCTTGTATAGGAAGCAAGCATTCCAAATATAAAAGCTAGTCCTATAGCTATGGATATTTTTATTGCTTCCTCTTTTAGTGCATAGGTGTTTCCTTCCAAGGCAGAATCTATAATAGTCATCATCTTAAGGGTAATATATCCTTCTATTGAAACAACTATGGTCAATACAAGAAAAGCTAATAATAGATGTGGCCAGGATTTTCTTATGGATTTTTTCATATAGCAACCTCCATAAAATAGTCGTC
>CAZZCQ010000081.1:0-1624 GCA_964652285.1 uncultured Tissierella sp. | reverse complement strand
TATCATAAATATCTATTCTATTGTTTTTGATTTCCAATACATAATCATATTTCTCTGTTATTCCTTTATAATATCTATGTGATATAGCTATAACAGTGCTGTCCAAGGAGAGTATAGTATCTTCAACCATTCTACCTAATTCTTCATCAAGGCTTGATGTAGCTTCATCAACAAATAGGATTTCAGAATCCCTAATTATAGCTCTTGCTATTGAAATTCTTTGCCTTTCTCCACCTGATAGATTCTTTCCATTCTCTAGGAGCATTTCATATATTCCATGATCTTTTTTTTCAATTAAATTATCTAATCCAGATTTATTTGCTGCTTCTTCTACCTTTTCCTCATCATAATCCTTATACAGAGATATATTATTGTAGATAGTATCTTCAAAAAGGAAAACATCTTGGTAGATAAAGGATATTTTTTGATTTAAACTAGACTCTTCTATCTCTCTATAATCCACATCATCCAAGAAGATATTTCCGCTGTAATCATCATAAGTCGCTGACAATAGTTTTATTAAAGTGGATTTACCTGAACCGCTGGGGCCTTTTAGAAGGTATTTCTTCCCTTTTTCAATAGCAAATGAAGTATTTTCAAATATGGTCTTGTCCTCATAAGAGAATGATAGGTTTTCAACCCTAATTTCATCTTCAAATATAAAGTCCTTATCCCTATTGTTAATATCATTATCTTCAGAAGTGGTTTTTACAATTCTATTGTAGATATTTACAGATGATTTTAGTTGATTGATAAGAGGAAGGATGGATACGATGTTCCATATACAACCATTAGCTAATTGAACAATGAATGTTATTCTAGCTAATGAATATCCTTTGGTTAATAGAGTAGATACATAGACTAAAGATAGAATCAGGAAAGCAAATCCCAAGAATTCCATAAATCTTCTTTGAATATCTGTATAGATATTGTAGGAAAGCCTCTTTCTTTCAAGACCTGTAATAGACTTTAGTGCCTTTGAGAGGAATTTATCTTCAATATTATTTAACTTCAAGATTTCCAATCCATTAAAGGTATTGGACATGTCCACAGCAAAACTTTCATTGTTGTTTGATACCTCTTCTTGAAGACTGATAGTTCTCTTCTCAAAATTCCTACTGATAAAGAAGAGTAAAATGGATACTACTAGGGCTATTAATGCAAATTGAATATCCAAGAAGGCTATTATAATCAAAGATATAGCATATACTCCACCACGAAAGATAACATTTATCAATTGTAAAAAGAAATTATTCTCAAAGATGTTTATATCGTTGATTAGATTAGATACATATGTATCTTTGGATTTTTGATTGAATTCCTTATAGGAAAGATTAAGTATCCTGTCAAAGGCTAAAAACCTTATATCTAAAAGAGTATCTCTCATATATGAGATTCTCATAAATCTGGAGACTAAATATAATATGGAGCCAAGAATAACTATAAATACTGCAAAGATGGTGGCTTTTATAAAATACTCCATAGTCCCTACTTGAATACTACCTATAAGAATAGATAGGGCTAGATTTATCAATGTATGATCTATGACTGGTAGGAAACATGCAATTATGTATAAGGTGAATTTTGTTTTTCCACGTTCACAGGAGCTTGAATAAAATCGAGT
>CAZZCQ010000080.1:0-6375 GCA_964652285.1 uncultured Tissierella sp. | reverse complement strand
TTTCCTTATTTACAGCATCTACTCCTATGGAAATACCATCTGATTCAACATAGACATCATCTATCTTTCTGATGAAGTTAAATCCATAAGACTGTTGTTTATCTTCCATCCTTCTATATAATTCTAGATATTCAAGATTATCGACTTTATCAGGATTTATCTTTCTCATATAATCCTTTGCTAATTCCATTGCTTGTTCTTTGTTAATGGTAGCTTTTGCTTTGGTATCCACATCAGAACCCTTATAAAAGCTCTTCAGTTCCAAGGTCTTTGCATTTAAGGAAATGTCTGTATAATATTCTTTATCATCTATTAGCTTAACAAAAGTCAAGGAATAAAAAAACTCATCTGTATTATCCCAGCTTGAATATAGGTTCCTACTTCTTAATTCATAATCCCTGTCCAAATCTAGGATTTTCCTTGCCTGTTTTTCTACCTCAGCTACAGTTTTTAAACCCTCTAATTTATCGATTTCTTCCTGTTCTTCTGGGGATATAATAGGTGCAGGTGCCCCTCCTGCATTACTTACACTTTCATCCCTAGCTTCCTTTACACCAAGAGCCCTATAGTATGATAGGTTTACACTCTCTCCAGTAAAAGCATCAATCCCCTCTGACCCTCCAAGCGTTGAATATGCAAGAAAATATCTATCCTCTTGCTCCTCAACCATAATACGATTCCAATTTTTTTGTTTATATACTAATTTTAGACCTATTTCTTCTATATATGCATCTTTAGCTTCATCTAAAGATATAATATTATCTGAATCTGGGAATTTAATATCTCTATCCCAATTTATATAATAACTTGTCACCTCACCACTTTGCATATCCACACTGCAATTTACATTGTTTGAATTATAGAGTATGTCATTGATATTTCTAATAAAGGAAAAGCTATAGTCTCTATCCCAGGTGCTTCTAGGATGTGATGATTCTTTGAGCTCTATTTCCTTAAAAATCTTTGAATCCACCTTTTCTATAAATTCCAATGCAGATTTTTGTGCTTCATCCTTACTGATTTTAGGTAATTTGGATTCGGTTTCGCTTTGATTATAATACTTGTTATAGGATATGATATTCCCATGAGAATCCACATTGATATTGATATTAGGGAGTTTTTCTTCTGAATCTGACCAAGACAGATAATAGCTAACCTGATCATCATAGGAACTAACCCTTGAAACAAAATTATCATAATCATTTGATATATCGAACATTTTTTTGATCTTAAGGATTATACCTTCTAAATTCTCTTCGCTAACAGCTTTTCCAAAGGCCTTAAATGGCATAATACCAGTAAGCACTATGGAAAAAACCAATATAAGAACTAAACTATTCTTCATTTTTACCACTCCTCACAATATATTTTCTTCTATGTAGAGTACTAATTATATACTAATTAAAGGATTTTAATGACTACTATAAATAATATCATAAATATTCAAGTTATAATAGATAGTACAAGATTTTATTGAATATTTTGATATTGACATAGAACATATGTTTTGCTATTATGTATTTAGAAAAGGTAAGATTCTCTAGTCACTTAAGCAAAACTATAATTATGTGACGATTTTTTATATTTGATTTAGTAGTAAGGAGGGGTTGTGAAATGAATGAGATAATAGAAAAGGGTTTACAAGCTATTCTACCTGTTTATATCAAAGATATAGGTAATTGCACAAGAATATATGTCAAAGATGATGAAATAGTATTAGAAAAGACAATTAGAAGTGTGATTGCAAATCTATGTAGGTTTTATCATTTAGACTTAAAAGCATCCAACAAATCTTATGGAGATTTATTGACTATCAAAAAGAATATTCCCATACCTTTCGCATATGATTTTGTATTGATACCAATAAAGACAAGAAGACCTATAGCTAAACATGATGGCGCTTATGGTTTTGTAAATATGGATTCAATTAAAAATATCTCTACTTCAAAAACAAATAATAATTCTTTGATATATATAAGCAATAATAGAGCAATTGAAGCATATAGTAAGCTTTGTACAATCAAAAAGAATGTTAATAATGGTAAAATAGTCAAAAGATTAATCAAAAGAAATGATTTACTCAAAGAGGTAAATAACCTCTATGTCGCTGAAGATTCCCTGGCAACAAAAAAAGACATTGCCATGGTATATAGGGAAATCATGGAGATTAAAATGGGATTAAAATAAAGAGATATGGGAAGCATTCCCGTATCTCTTTATTCTTAAGTGTTTTGATTTATGACATGAAGTTCTTTTTCTTTTATAAGCTTTTCCGTATATTTAAGGTGTTCCTCTAACATTACTTCTGTTTGAAGCTTTTCCTTGGCTACAGATAGCATCAATTTAATTCTATTTTCTTGATTTACTCTTGTTGCACCAGGATCATAATCAATAGGAACTATATTTGCATCCGCATGTATTCCTTTGATCTTTCTAATCAAACCTTTTCCAATTATATGATTAGGCAAACAACCAAAGGGTTGTGTACAGATTATATTCTCATATCCCAATTGAATAAGCTCCATAATTTCAGCTGGCAATAACCAACCTTCACCCATCTTTGCTCCTAATCCTATTACCTTCTCTCCTAATGACTTTAGATGTGTAAATCCTGTTGGCGCAACAAATTCCTCATGTTTTTTGACAGCATCAATTATTTCATTTTCAACTTTTATAAGTATATTGTTTATTGCCTTTGATACCTTGCTCTGCAAATACTTGCCACCATAAAGGGCTGTATCAATAACCCCATTTTCAACGCAATACATCAAAAATCCCAACAAGCCTGGTATCATAACCTCACAATCCTCTTCATATAGAAACTGTTCCAGATTGTTGTTACCTAGATTAGAGTATTTTACATATATTTCTCCAACAACTCCTACTTTTACTTTCGGAGTATATATCTTTTCAATATCAGCAAAGCTTTGTGCAATCTTATTTAGATTCTCTCTAATTTCTCTAATTCTATATCCTTTTTTGTGGGTTAACTCATCAGATAGTATATCGATCCAATAATCAACAAGGGCTTCACTCTCACCTCTATTGACCTCATAAGGTTTAACTTGGTTATTTAAAAGCATAATTAAGTCCCCATATGCTACTGCAGCTAGTGATTCTCTTAACATTCCTAGTGTATATCTAAATCCACTGTTTCTCTCTAAGCCTGATGCATTTAGAGATATAACTGGTACATTATCATATCCAGACTTAATAAGTGCTTTTCTCAATAGATGTATATAGTTGGAAGCACGACATCCTCCACCAGTCTGAGTTATCAAAAGAGCTGTCTTGTTCACATCATATTTACCACTCTTTAAAGCGTCTATCATCTGACCAATTACCAAAAGGGCAGGATAACAAGTATCATTGTGGACAAGTTTTAAACCCTCATCAACCACATTTGGTCCATCATTTTCGAGAACAACAGTATTGTATCCATGGTTGTGGAATACCCTTTCTAGTATCTTTAAATGTATGGGCAACATATTAGGGACTAAGATAGTATAATCCTTCCTCATTCCCTTAGTAAATTTAATATATTCATTGCGCAAGATTAATCACTTCTTCCTCTCTCTGAGCTATTGCAGCTAATAAGCTCCTCAATCTAATTTTTACTGCGCCAAGATTAGTTATCTCGTCAATCTTAATCTGAGTATATATCTTTCCTTCTTCTTCTAAGATACTTTGTACTTCATCAGTAGTCACTGCATCTAATCCGCATCCAAAGGACACTAGTTGGACTAAATTCATGTTTGGTTTGTCCTTTATATAGTTTGCTGCAGAATACATTCTTGCGTGATAAGTCCATTGATTCAATACATCTGTTGGAACCTTCTCAGCAATTTGACTTATGGCATCTTCACTTACAACAACCACATCGAAGTTGGTAATAAGCCCTGATATGCCATGTTCAATTTCTGGATCTATATGATAAGGTCTACCGGCCAAAATGATAACCTGTTTGTTGTTTGCTTCTGCCACAGCTAAATAGTTCTTACCCATATCTTTAATCTTAGTCATATATGAATCATATTCATCAAAAGCTCTATTTACTGCATTCCCGACTTCGGAATAGCTAATATCCCCAAAATTCTCATCCATTATCCTATATAAATTCTTGATGAAGCCACTTTTCCTATGAATACCCAAATAATCATATATAAACCTAATATTGCCTATCTCTGACACATTAGCTTTTATTACCTCAGGATAATATGCCACTACTGGACAATTAAAATGATTATCCCCTTTTTCCTCATCTATATTATAGGTCATACATGGATAAAAAATAGTATCTACACCTTTATTCAAGAGATATTCAATATGTCCATGCATCAACTTAGCAGGGAAACATACTGTATCTGAAGGGATGGTGTGCTGCCCTTTTAAGTATAGTTCTCGATTGGACCTTGGTGATACAAGAACTCCAAAATCTAAAGTTGTAAAGAATGTATGCCAAAAAGGTAGTAATTCATACATATTCAATCCCATTGGTAAACCAATTGTACCTCTCTTGCCCTCACCTGTCTTATATTCTTCTAGTAATGATAATTTATAGTCAAATAGATTGAATTTCTTTTCTGCATTCTTAGTGGAAATTGGTCTTTCACATTTATTACCAGCAATAAATCTTCGATTACCATCGAATTTATTCACAGTTAATTTACAATTATTACTACAAAGACCGCAATTCACAATCTTGGCTGTATGTTTAAAGTCATCTAATTCATCTCTCGTTAGCAAGCTACTCTTGCCTTTTTGAATTGCTTTTGAATACAAGGCTGCACCATAGGCACCCATCAATCCTGAGATATTGGGTCTAACTACATCTCTTCCTATTTCCTGCTCAAAGGCCCTAAGCACTACATCATTATGAAAGGTACCACCTTGTGCTACAATATTCATCCCTAAACTATCCGCTGAGGAAGCTCTAATAACCTTGTAGATAGCATTTTTAACAACACTCAATGAGAGTCCTGCTGATATGTCCTCTACCTTCGCTCCATCTTTTTGTGCTTGCTTGACTGATGAATTCATAAATACTGTACATCTGGAGCCTAAGTCTACAGGCTTAGTAGATTTTAATCCAAGTGCTGCAAAATCCTTTATGTCATAATCAAGTGCGCTTGCAAAGGTCTGCAAAAATGAGCCACAACCAGAGGAACATGCTTCATTCAAAAATATATTATCTATAACACCATTTCTAATCTTAAAACATTTTATATCCTGACCACCAATGTCTATAATAAAGTCAACATCCGGCTTAAATTGCTTAGCAGCAGTATAATGGGCTATTGTTTCAACAACTCCATGATCAACTCTAAATGCATTTTTAATTATTTCTTCACCATAACCTGTAACTGCTGATGAATTAATATTTATATCTGGATATTTATCATAAAACTCTATCAAGAAATCCTTTATTATAGGCACTGGATTACCACTGTTGGGTAGATAATTAGAGAATAGAATGTTGTCATCTTCATCTATTATACAGGCTTTAACAGTTGTGGAGCCAGCATCTATTCCTAAATGAGCATCACCAATATAGGTATCTGGATTTTTGAAGGCTACTTTTTCTTTAGAATGTCTTTCAAAGAATTCATCATATTCTTCCTTATTTTCAAATAAAGCTCTTGAGCTTATATAGCCAGCCTCTATTTTATAATTTTCTATCTTATCTATCAAGTCTCCTAGATTAAAGGAACTGGTCAAATCTGAATAAGCAGCACCCAAGGCTACAAAATATAGGGAGTTTTCAGGGCATATTCCTTCTATCCCTAATATATTATCGAAGCTCTTCCTTAATTCTGACAAAAATGTTAAAGGTCCACCAAGATAGACTACTTTGCCTTCTATCTCTCTTCCTTGAGCCAATCCTGCAATTGTTTGATTTACTACAGCTGCAAAGATACTTGCTGAGATGTCATGTTTATTTGCACCCTGATTTAATAGGGGTTGGACATCAGACTTTGCAAATACTCCACATCTTGAAGCTACCGTATATATCTTGTTATAGTCCATTGCTAAGTCATTCATCTCTACTAGACTTACATTCAACAATGAGGCCATTTGATCTATGAAGGCACCAGTACCTCCAGCGCATGACCCATTCATTCTAACTTCTAAACCATCTGTAAGGAAGAGAATCTTGGCATCTTCCCCGCCAAGTTCTATGACCACATCTGAATAGGGAATCAATCTCTTGACAGCTATTCTTGTAGAATAGACCTCTTGAATAAAGGGTATCTCAAAGTTCTCTGCAAGGCCCATACCTGCTGAACCAGATATAGCTAAATCGAAATATTCTATATTTGGGAATTCTTTCTTAATCTGCTTTAATAAAAAAGCAGTCTTTTGAGAAATCTCAGA
>CAZZCQ010000079.1:0-6432 GCA_964652285.1 uncultured Tissierella sp. | reverse complement strand
ATTTTATAGACTAAATCCATCTCTTTATATATACGTTTAGGAGTTGGAAGAAATCCCTTTAGATTTTCTATCTTAAAATATGTATCTAGTAATTGATTATACTCATTGGCTAATAAACCCTCAATGGCTTCTTGAGAATTGGTCCTAAAGATCATGCCAATATCGTCTTTTATAATCTTCTCACCTATACGCTTCAATCTATTGATTTCAGTCTTATCTCTGATTTTTCTTGATATATTGATTCCTTTTGAATAAGGAGTTAATACTATATACCTACCGGGTAGACTTATGTGCTTGGTCACTTTAGGTCCTTTTTCACCTAGTGGTTCTTTAATAACCTGAACAATAATCTCATCCCCAGCTTTCAACACTTGGTCAATACTAGCCTGCCTTTGTGATTTATGCAACTCCTTATTGTAGGCATCTTTGACATAGAGATATGCATTTTTGCCTTCTCCTATATTTACAAAAGCAGCTTCCATACCTTTGAGCACATTTTCTACTCTTCCCCTATATATATTACCTACTAATTTTTCATTATTGGCTTCTTCAGTGTAGTATTCTACTAACCTATCATTTTCAACAATACCAACAATATTTACTCCTTCTTTGGAACTTACGAAGATATAATTCATCTAACTCTCTCCCATTATATTGGTTTAAATCTCTTTTCTTCATCCTCTATATATAGTGACTTTCTAGTTAAAACTACAGAATCAATAACCAATCCTAAATCCTTAATATTACTCAAAGCATCTATAAAATCAAATGGCCTCAGATTTCCCTTTTCTCCAACCCCTATTAACGCTTGTATTATTACTTCATTGCCTATCTTATTCATTACCTCAATTTTATCTATTAGGGGTCTGATATTCTCTTCCTTCATCACTTTCTTTTTACCTTTTTTCCTGAGTCGGGATATTATAATTTCATCATTTGCTAACCAATTATCTATAATGCCCTTAAGGTCTTCAAAGCTTAAATCCTTTTGGATACAGAATCGGATTTCATATAAGGCCCAAGATAATTTAGATGCTATAGACCTATTATCATCTGTATATTTAGAATCTATTATCTGAACATCCTTTGGTAATAATGAATTCATCTTCTCTTTAAATTCATTAGGATCTATTCTTTCATATAATTCTATATCCATGTATTCCTCTTCTCCTTCAATTCCTAGGGAAAGAGGATTAGCTATTGAGAACCTAGGATGTGGATTAAATCCCTTAGAATATTTAATCGGTATATTAGCCCTTTTAAATGTTCTTTGAAATAGTCTCAACAAATCTAGATGCCCAATATATTTTAAATAGTTTTTCTTATTAAATTTAACTCTTAATATCAATTAAAAACACCTCTCATTGTACAATTCATAATTCCACATCCTGTACAAGCTAATCTACAATCATTGGTAGGCTCAGCTGATAGTGCTTTTTGGTATTCCCTGTATAGATACTTTTTACTCACTCCTATATCTATAAAATCCCATGGGAAGATTTCATCCTCATCTCTTTCCCTTCTAGCATAAAAGTCAGCATCTATACCTGATTCTTCAAAAGCTTCTAACCACAAATCATATCTGAAATGTTCGCTCCATCCATCAAATCTACATCCTTTCTTCCATGCTTCTATCAATACTTTTGAAAGTCTTCTATCTCCACGGGCAAATACAGCCTCTATATAACTCAATTCTGAATCATGATAATTAAAGCTTACTTTATTGTCCTTTATGCTATCTTTGACCAAATAAGCCTTCCTTTTAAATTCATCAATAGATTCTTGCTTTACCCATTGAAATGGTGTAAAAGGCTTAGGTACAAAACATGAAGCACTAGATGTTAGCGAAAAATTCCCTTTTCTTTCTTCCTTTGGCCTATTAAAGAATAGATCTTTTACCAAATAGGATAATTCCTTAATCCCCAAAATGTCCTCATCTGTCTCAGATGGAAGACCAATCATGAAATATAGTTTGATTTTAGACCAACCTTCTTTAAATGCATAGGAGACAGCATTTATTAAATCCTCCTCGTTAACACCCTTATTTATAACATCCCTTAGCCTTTGACTTCCTGCCTCAGGGGCAAAGGTCAAGCCACTTTTTCTAACCTTTTCTATTTCCTTTAAAATATCTATACTAAAAGAATCAAGCCTTAAGGAAGGAAGTGACACCCCAACATTTTCATCTTGGTATCTATCCATCAAAGCAGATACTAATAGATGAAGCTGAGAATAATCACAAGTGCTTAAGGATGATAATGAAATATCCTCGTAACCTGTATTCTCAATTAGTTTTTCTGCTAATTCCAGCAGCCTAGAAGGTAATTTTTCCCTAATTGGCCTATATATCATACCTGCTTGGCAAAATCTACAACCATGAGTACACCCTCTAAATATCTCAAGTACAACTCTATCATGAACTGTTTCAATATATGGCACTATCATAGTTTCAGGTGAATACATGGAGTCTAAGTCTCTTATCATTCGTTTCTTAACAGTCTTAGGAGCTTCATCAAATAATTGAACCCTATCCTTTATCGTACCATCTTCATTGTAATTTACATCATAGAACTTAGGTATGTAAAGACCTTCTCTAATGGCTATATCTTTTAAGAATGCTTCTTTATCATAGTTATTATCTTTATGTTCTTTATATCTATTTAATAATTCTAGAGTGATTTCTTCACCCTCACCAATTACAAATATATCAACAAAATCCGCTAAAGGTTCTGGATTATATGCGCATGGTCCTCCAGCTATTATAAGGGGATGATAATCCTGTCTATCCTTTGATAGTAGAGGAATACCTGCTAAATCCAATATATTTAATATATTTGTATAACTCATTTCATATTGCAATGTAAATCCCAACATATCAAATTTCTTGACTTCCACCTTGTTTTCTAATGTATATAAAGGGATATCTTCTTTTCTCATCACTTCCTCCATGTCAATCCAAGGAGAAAAGACCCTTTCACAGGCAAAGTCTTCGGATTCATTAATAAGATTGTATATTATATGAAGCCCTAAATGGGACATACCTACATCATAAACATCAGGAAAACAAAAGGCAAACTTTACTTTTACTTTATCTAAATCCTTGATAATAGAGTTTTGTTCCATTCCTATATATCTGGCTGGTTTCTCAACTCTATTTAAAATTCTATCTAATTTCTTCTTAATTATCTTAATCAATCCCTTCTATACTAAACTCATATTAGTATTTTATCATATATATGGTATTTATACACATATAGTTAATAAATCCTACGAATGGTTTAGATCATTTTCCGCAGTCTAGTATCACGAATTTGTTCACTCTCTTCGGTCATGCAAATTCGAAGCTCGTTGCGTTTGACCTACATCAGTTCATTCACTCCGCTCGTTCACCGTGTTAGGCCATAAGATAACCTCGGTAATCTTACCGAGGTTATTAGTCTATCTCTATATAATTTGATGGATTTTCATACTCTCCATCCTTCATTATTTCAAACCTTAAATATTTATATCCATCTTTGTTGGTTCCTAGATACCCTATAGGTTCTCCAGATTCAATCGTATCCCCGATTACAACATAGGATTTGGATAGATATCCATAAATATGCTGGAAATCATCACTTTGTATATTGACATAAAAACCTTTAGAATCTGTTAACCTTACATCCGTTATTATTCCTGCCTCAATAGCTTTAGGCTCATAATCTATATCCGCTTTAATATCTAAACCTTTGTTTGTTTCCTTATGATAGTTCCTATGTATATTACCTTGAAGTGGAGCAGCATACTTGTCGATCCTACTTAGATTAAAAACCTCCAAAACCCTCTCAGAACTTTCAATCAATTCCATACCCTTCTTAAATATTCTTTTACTATCTTCAACTATGCTAAACTCATAATATATCGAAGCCTTGATAGTACCTAAAAGTACATTAGTAGGTCTAAGATTTAGTACTCTTATCAATATTATGAATAATAGAATTGAAGTAGCAATTATGGTTTTCTTAATGAATTTTTTTAAAATATGAGATTTGTTCATAAAAAGGATATTCAATGAATTTACTATTCTTGCTTTCATCTTCTCACCTGCCTTAATAACATTAATATTTATTAAGTACAGGTTTTATACCACAATTTAACTAACCTTGAGATAATTTACTTGGTTATTTATTTTCTTTTATCTTGTTGATTGGTATATTAGCGACTAAAGCTGAAACTGGAGTCGTTTGCCCGTCCTTTTTCATTCTAGTCAATTTGATATCCAAACCATCTTCATCTATTTCTGCATATTCTGAAATAACTCTAATGATATCAGTCTTCATCATCTCTAATAATTGCGGCGATAAGTCAGATCTATCATGAACTAATACTAGTTTGAGTCTTTCCTTAGCAACATTTTTACTCTTTTCTTTTCTTTTACTAAACAGCTTAAAAAGATCCAAGATTATCCCCCCTATTTACCAAATATCAATTTAAATATTTTACTTAACTTACCTTCATTATCATTCTCTATATCCAAGAATTCAACTTCTTCTCCTATAATACGTTTAGCTATATTCATATATGCATTTCCAGCTATTGTTCTTCTCTCTATAACTACAGGCTCACCTTTGTTAGTCGAAATTACAATTTCTTCATCATCTGGTACTATACCCAACAAATCAATAGCTAATATATCCTCTATATCTTCTCTATTCATCATATCTCCTCGCCTCACCATATCAGCTCTTATCCTATTTATGATTAGTTTAGGATCGTTTAGACCTTTAGCTTCAAGGATACCTATTACCCTATCTGCATCCCTAACTGCTGATATCTCAGGAGTTGTAACTATAACCGCTAGATCAGCCCCTGCTATGGAATACTGAAATCCCTGTTCAATACCTGCAGGTGAGTCTATTATTATATAATCAAAGTCCTCTTTTAAGTCATTTAACAATTCAATCATCTGCTCAGGTTTTACTGCGGATTTATCCCTAGTCTGAGCAGCAGGTAATAAATATAATTTATCAAATCTTTTATCTCTTATAAGTGCTTGTTTTAATCTACAATTTTTCTCTACTACATCAACGATATCATACACTATCCTATTCTCAAGACCCATCACTACATCTAGATTTCTAAGTCCAATATCCGCATCTAATATAACTACTGATTTACCTAAGATAGCTAGGCCTGTCCCAATATTAGCACTAGTTGTAGTCTTCCCTACTCCTCCTTTCCCAGATGTTATAACAATAGCAGTTCCAAATTTATCATTATCCATTTATGTTCCTCCCTATTATTTATTGGGTAAATATGGCGCAATTACAATCTTACCATCAAGAATCTTCGCAACCTCTGGTAATCTATATTCTGAAACATCTCCATCAGGAGCCCTCACTATAATATTGCCTATTCTTAGTTGTGTTGGTAATAGATTATAAGCTGCTACTACAGCTTCATTATCACCTTCTAACCCTGCATAAGCTACTCCTTTTAAAGCTCCTAGAACAATGATGCTTCCTGTAGCTTTTAAGAAAGCCCCTGGGTTAACATCACCTATAACTACGATATTACCATTATATTCTATTATTTGTCCAGACCTAAGTGTTCCATGTAAGAATTTAGTCATACCCTCTTTAGTAATATCCATAGATGTTTGTGGTTTAAATTCAGCTTTGACTAAATCATCTTTCAAATCAATATCAAAATCATACTTGTATTTTAATACTAGACTCACTTCATGTATATCATCTGGCGTCAATTCCTCACCTTTGATACCAAGAAAATTAATTCCTTGAAAAAAACCAGGAGTTTTCATCATCTTAGTTTTTAGTTCTTCTTTTGCCTTTTCAATATCAGAACCCTGAATTTCTAAATATACACCTTCCTTTACTCCTTTAAAGGCAATTATATCATTGTTCATATCCAATTACCTCCATTTAAACCATTAATATTAATCCACCATACTACATATTACAACAAAACTTCATATTTATCCACATTTTTATACTATTTCCTAATATAGCTTTCATATGGTAAGCTATTATCTATGTTTATATCATTCAATCCTAGATATTCAGCCATTATATCCCTTACCATTGGGCCTGCATAACCTCCAGTCCCACCTTGGAAAATAACCGCCGCAACAGCTATTTCTGGATCATCGTATGGTGCAAATCCAACAAACCATGCAAAATCATCATAATTCTCTCCGATTGACGGGTTTATTCCACTTTGTGCAGTTCCTGTCTTTACCCCTACTTCCACAGGGAAATCTTGGAATATCCTTCTCGCAGTTCCAGCTTCAGAAACCATTTTCATTCCTTTTTTAATATGCTCTAAGTTTTCATAATCATTTAATTCTATTCTATCTGGATTGGCTTCATGAGTGTATAAAATTTCCGAATTATCATAGTTCTTAATGCTTTCAATCAAAGTTAAACTATGTCT
>CAZZCQ010000078.1:0-6440 GCA_964652285.1 uncultured Tissierella sp. | reverse complement strand
TGTGCTACTATGAAGGTAGTTGCACCAATTTTTTGCTTAGCTAGGTCTTCTCTTAATTTTCTATCAGTTTTATAATCTAAAGCTGAGAATGAATCATCAAATATTAATATTTCAGGCTCCCTGCTTATTGCCCTAGCTATGGCAAGTCTTTGCTTTTGACCACCGGATAAATTAGTTCCACCTTGAGCAAGGTATGCATCATATGTGTTTTCCATCTTTTCTATAAATTCATTTGCATGGGCAATCCTAGTAGCTTCTTTTATATCTTCCATATTAAGTTTTTTTCCATCAGTTTCTCCAAAATCGATATTTGATTTTATTGTCCCTGAGAAGATAACGGCCTTTTGTGGAACATAGCCTATTTTATTATGCAAATCCCTTTGTTTATATTCTTTTATATTTTCCCCATTAATTAAAACCTCCCCTTCACTTGCATCATAAAACCTAGGGATTAAATTAATTAAGGTACTTTTTCCACTTCCTGTTGAGCCTATAAAAGCAATAGTCTCCCCAGGCTCCGCTTTGAAATTTATATCCTCTAGCACATATTCATTTGCACCTGGGTACTTAAAGCTAACATTTTTAAATTCTACTTCACCCATGGTCCAAGGGATTTGGGTTAGTTTTCCATCTATAATCTTAGCTTCTGTGTCTAAGACTTCATTGATACGGTTTATTGAAACAGCAGCCCTTGGAAATATGATAAATATCATAATTAGCATCATAAATGACATTACTACCTGCATTGCATAGGAAGAATAAACGATCATATCTGTAAATAATCCAAGTTTTTCCTCCATAGTTGCACCATTTATAAGATAGGCCCCAATCCAATATATGGATAATGATAGACCATTCATTATTAATTGCATACTAGGCATCATAATTGCCATTAATCTACTAGTAAAAAGATTTGTTCTTGTCAAATTTTCATTTGCTACTTCAAATTTATCTGTTTGGTAGTCCTCTGCATTGTATGCTCTTACTACACGAACTCCCACGAGATTTTCTCTAGTAATCCTATTTAAATTATCAATCAGTTTTTGAATTATTTTAAACCTAGGTAAAGCAAAAATAATTATAACCGAAACTATGGCTATTAAAGAAAAAATTGCACTCCCTGTTGCTAAAGACCATTGCCAGCTTTTCCCTGATATCTTAATAATAGCCCATGTAGCCATTATTGGTGCTTTTACCATAACTTGAAGTCCCATAGCTACAACGGTTTGGACCTGAGTAATATCATTTGTTGATCTAGTTATCAAACTGGATATTGAAAACCTACCAATTTCCTCCATAGAAAAAGATTCTACTTTATCATATAAATCGGTCCTCAATCGATAAGACAAGGTTGCAGCCAATCGTGCTGCAAAAAACCCTACAACAAAGGCAGCAATTAAACTTCCTATTGCACATAGTAGCATATAGCCACCAGCTATCCATATTTCCTTCATTTCACTACCAGGAGTCTGTACTAAACGTGTAACTTCTGACATAAAATCAGGTATCTTCAAATCAAGCCAAACTTGACCTGATATAAAGGCAATTGATAAGGCCAATTGTACCCATTCTAACCATCTAAAACGCTTTAATAGTTTAAACACAGTAATCCTTTCCTCCTAATAAATATTCTATTCTGTTCTAAGTGCCTCAACTGGATCTTTATTAGCAGCTATTTTAGATGGGAACAATCCTGCTACAACAGTCAAAATCATACTTATTACAATAAGACCAAGTCCACCATAAACAGGTAAAACGGCAATTCCTGAAACCCCAGTAAGTCCTTTAATTACTATATTAATAGGAATATTTAAAAGAAGTGTAATAAGTATTCCTAATGCTCCTGCTACAAATCCAACTATTACAGTTTCTGCATTAAATACTCTTGAAATATCTCTCTTTGATGCACCTATACTTCGTAGTATTCCTATTTCCTTTGTACGTTCTAGTACAGATATATAGGTAATAATTCCGATCATAAGAGATGATACCACGAGGGATATAGCTACAAATGCTATTAATACATAGGTTATAATATTGACTATGGAGGTCACGGAAGACATCATAATAGCCATCATATCTGAATAATTTATTGCATATTCTTCATTTCCTTTATCTTTTTGCATTTTATTATAGTCTTCAATATATGAAGCAACATCTTCTTTTGCATCATAATCCTTTGGATATATATTAATGGTAGTAGGATTTTCCGAATCAACAGAAGCAAATAATGAAAGATTGCCTTCATAGCTAGCTGTCTTGCCTGCCTCCAATATCATCCTTTCACTAAACAATGCAAGGACTTGTTCTTCTGGGCTTGTTTGAATCATCATTTCCATCTGTGCTCCTTCCTCTTCAGGTAAGGTCTTTATATATTCTTTTACATCATCCATAGTTAAATTTTTAGTATAATCGTCAATCTCAAAGGGTAGGCCTGTCATTATATTTGTCTCAGGATCTGCTTTTTGCTCCTTAACTATTTCTGTATTATTTATTTTATCTATTACATAGTTTGTTAATCCTATACTGTATCCAATGGACCCATTGATGGAAGAAGCTGTTACTTCTTCATTGGGTCTTATGATTCCTACAACATGTATATCAAGACCATCTTCTACAGTATCTTTCATGTGGGACTCTATATCTCTTTTATCAACCCATAGTCCATCTTCTTTTTCGTAATAATCCGTACTAAGAATCAGTTTAAAAGAAAGTTTTAGTAATTCATCATAAGAAAATTTGCTGATTACACTTGTATCATCTTCGATACTTTCACCCTTTTGGATTTTCCCCATCATTTCTTTTAGTTCTTGCTGATCAAGTAAACCCAATGAATACATGACAGTATCACTAAGTTCATTGTTTTTATCCACCACTAATACAACTTCATTATATTTTGAAGGCCATGAGCCTTCCAATACATCATATTGTTTCTCTAATAGTTCCTGATTTTCAATCATCTCTGTCCATATTTCAGAGTTCATCATAGGAATACCACCCATAGAGTCACCTCCTATTGGTGAACCATCCATCGATGGTCCAGCCATCATTTGGGAAAATATGTCGCTTGGATTTACCTTCAAAATCTCATCAGACATATCAGACTTAAATATCTGTAAATCAATATCATAGCCATATTGAACTGCATTTGTAATACCCATAATCTCTTTTCCATCTTCACTATCCAAGTATTTTTTAAATTGCTTCAGATCATTGTTTGAAACCTGTGCAGATATGCTTCTCATCATATCAGTCATTATATTATTTGAATAAACCTTATCTAATTCTTCTCCTTCTTCTCTATCCCTGTCTCTATTTGCACTCATCATAGTAGACATCATACCACCCATATCTACAGACTGGCTGGTTATTTCAATGGGATAAGTAGACAAAGTATCTTCCTGCATATTGTTTATATATCCTTGCATACCGCTGGATAATGATAATATGAGGGCAATTCCTATAATTCCAATACTTCCAGCAAAAGCAGTTAAAAAAGTACGAGTCTTTTTGGTCATAAGATTATTAAGACTTAAGGACAAGGCGGTGAAAAAGGACATGGATATCTTTTTTCTCTTCCTTGTCCCTACTTTTCTCATTTCTTCTTCATCATAAGGATTTGTATCATCTATTACATTGCCATCTAATAAACGAATAATTCTTGTAGAATAGTCTTTGGCTAATTCTGAATTATGTGTAACCATGATTACAAGTCTTTGTTTTGCAATTTCTTTTAAAATTTCCATGATCTGAACACTGGTTTCGGAATCCAGTGCACCTGTAGGCTCATCTGCTAGAAGAATTTCAGGGTTATTTACTAATGCTCTGGCAATAGCTACCCTTTGCATTTGTCCACCTGATAATTGATTTGGTTTTTTATAAATTTGGTCTTCTAATCCAACACTTATAAGTGCCTCTATTGCCTTCTCCCTTCTCTCTGCTTTTGAAATACCTGCCAATGTCATAGCAAGTTCTACATTGGAAAGCACTGTTTGATGGGGGATCAGATTATAGTTTTGGAAGACAAAACCAATGGAATTGTTCCTATATATATCCCAATCTACATCTTTGAATTCTTTGGTTGATATTCCATTTACTAAAAGATCCCCGCTTGTATATCTATCAAGACCCCCAATAATATTAAGAAGTGTTGTTTTTCCACAACCAGATGGACCTAGAATGGATACAAATTCATTTTTTCTAAATTTAAGATCTATACCTCTTAAAGCTTCTATAGTCATATCCCCTATAGAATAATGTTTAACAATATTTTTTAATTGAAGCATATATTAAGCTCCCTTCCCAGGTTGATTTTTTAATTCTGAGATTATCATAACATAAATGTATAAACAAATTTTTAACTCAATATCAACTGAATATTAACTAGCAAATAATTTATATTAAGTTAATATTGTAGTGATATAATAAAGCAAATGGAGGTGGAGTATATGATAAATATTCTTGTTGTTGAGGATGATATAAAATTAAACAAATTATTTTGTACTGTATTAAGTAGGAATAATTACCATACTTTCTCTGCCATTGATGGAGTGGAGGCTTTGGAGATTTTGGATAAAGAATATATAGATTTAATTGTCTCTGACATTATGATGCCGAATATGGACGGCTATGAACTTACTAAAACCTTAAGGGATGCAGAGTACAATTTACCTATTCTTATTATTACCGCAAAAGAAGATTTTAAAGATATGCAAAAGGGATACAAGATTGGGATAGATGATTATATGGTAAAGCCAATAGATGTGAATGAAATGATTCTTAGAGTAGGTGCTCTTCTACGTCGTGCTAACATTGTAAATACTAGGAAAATTGAAATAGGAAGCACTGTCCTAAATTATGACTCTTTTACTGCTAGTGTTGGGAACAAAGAATTTCTTTTACCTCAAAAAGAATTTCATTTGATTTATAAATTATTTTCTTATCCAAATAAGATCTTTACAAGGCAGCAATTGATGGATGAGATTTGGGGTATGGATTCTGAAACTGATGAACGTACTGTTGATGTTCATATTAACCGTCTAAGGGATAGATTCAAAAACTCTATGGACTTCCAGATTGTTACCATAAGAGGCTTAGGCTACAAGGTGGTGAAGAAGGGTGAAAAATAGATATAAGTCCAATCTATGGATTTATTTTGCTTTTATTGTTTTTGGTATAATGATTACTACTGCTTTTATAATGACATTTTTAGTATATATCCTTTTCCGGATGGACCTTCTAATTCAACCTAATAGAAATCCATTTATACCTATTATATTTCTATTATTTATAAGTGTAATTATAGGTACCAGTATTTCTATTTTTGTAGCTAGAAAGATACTGAAGCCTATTATAAACTTTAGTAGTGCCATAGATGAAGTAGCAAAAGGGAATTTTGACATAAGGATGGACGAAGAAAGTCCCATCAGTGAAATACGAGATTTATCCAAAAATTTTAACATTATGGTTCATGAATTATCCAGTGTTGAAACTTTACGGAATGATTTTGTAGTTAATGTGTCTCATGAATTTAAAACTCCCATTTCAACTATTGAAGGCTATGCTACACTTTTGCAGGAAAATAATATATCAGATATTGAATATAAAGAATACACCCAGATGATTATTCATAGCGCAAGACAGCTTAATACATTGTCCAGTAATATCCTAAGTCTTTCAAAATTAGAAAATCAAGAAATAGTATTGGAAAGATCCTTATATCGCCTTGATGAACAAATACGTCATGCTGTGTTAATGTTGGAGCCTGAATGGAGTTTAAAAGAGCATGATTTTAAGCTTGATTTGATTAAAACTGAGTTTTATGGAAATGAAGGTTTATTAATGCAAGTGTGGATTAATCTAATTGGAAATGCAATTAAATTCACGCCCCATGGTGGAACAATCTATATAAGTTTATTTGAAGAAGATTCATCCCTGGTATTTAAAATCATTGATACAGGCGTTGGAATAGATGATTTAATAATCAAAAATATATTTGACAAGTTCTACCAAGGAGACACTGCTAGAATAATAGAAGGAAACGGACTAGGTCTAGCTTTGGTAAAGCGTATTATTGATTTATCTGGTGGAAATATTAGAGTAAAAAGCACAATAGATAAGGGAACTACTTTTACAATTGTCTTACCATTAACTTAGTTGCTCTTCACATGAAAATTCTTGAACAGAATTATTTTCATAATAGCCTAGCTCGTATAATATGTTTAGAAGTAATGTCTAGATTATCTATATATGTCAATAAAAAAAATAAAAGTCTTAGGGCTATATTTACTATGATACCTATCTATACACGGAAAAAGTCAAGATATGGCAGGAGAATAATTCTCCTGCCATATCTATTTTACAAGGTATTCAATATGATTATTACTTATCAAGTAAATGTTTAGCTGCAATACCTGGTTCCGTTAATGCGAATGGATCTA
>CAZZCQ010000077.1:0-6456 GCA_964652285.1 uncultured Tissierella sp. | reverse complement strand
GGGTTGCTCGTCCCACTTTGACCTGTAATGGATATGGTATATATGTTTCACCAGGTACAGTTGTGTTTAATAGTGAAGTAGTAATCTCTCTGGTCTTACAATTTCTATCAATTGTACTTATTACTTCATTCACACAATCTTCCTCTACACCCATTAGTAATGTCGTATTGCCACTCTTAAGGAATCCGCCTGTAGAAGCTAATTTTGTAATTCTGTAATTTTTCTCGGTTAAGTCATCAATCAAGCTTATTGCATCCTGATCTTGGACTATAGCTATTATGAGTTTCATATTACCCCTCCTTTGAAATCAGTATCTTCTCAATTTCTTGGATGCTCTGTTCTAGGACATCTGATATTGGTTTTGAAGCATCTATAACCCTTATATTTTTAGGAAACATTTTAATTAGCTCCATATATCCATTATACACCAAATTGTGGAAATCATTTCCTTCTTTTTCTAATCTGTCACCACCAAATATTTTTGTCTTGCGATTCAAGGTGACCTCTGGATCTATATGGAAAAAAAGTATTAAATCTGGATAGATATCCTTTATGGCAAAATCATTGATAACTTTAACCTGTTTGATTCCTAGGCCACGTCCTACCCCTTGGTATGCTAGACTGGATAGAACGAATCTATCACATAGTACTATTTTCCCTTCTTTAAGTGCAGGAGCAATCTTTTCATAGACATGCTGTCCCCTTGAAGCTGCTAATAGGAGTGCTTCTGTCTCTGGAGCCATCTCTGTATTTTCATTATCCAATATCAATTTTCTGATATCTTCGCCTATAGCTGTCCCACCTGGTTCTCGAGTAACGATATAGTCTAGACCCTTATCTTTAAGATATTTATCTAACAATTTTGTTATAGTTGATTTTCCTGAACCATCTGGTCCTTCTAATGCTATAAACAGTCCTGCCAATGATTAACAACTCCTTTATTCGATAACTACTATCTGTTCTTTATTATAACCCATTAATCCCACAATTTCTAGACCATTTTCCATAATAGATAGAATATGGTGGTATAAGTCCTTTGTTATCTCTTCTCCTGGTACAATCAATGGGATTCCAGGTGGATATGGTATAACAGAAGTAGCAGAAATTCTACCTATACTATCCTCTAGATTTACTACTTCCTTTTGAGCATAATAGGAATCATGAATCCCCATTCTCATTATAGGAGTTGGCATCTTAATTGAGATTTGATTGAGTTCTTCATATGGAGCTTTCTTTGCTATATCTTCAATAGCAAAAATTAACTTTTCAAAATCATCCTCATCATTCATAACAGTCGTTAAGGCTAATCCATAATAATAATCAGCCATCTCCAATCTAATATTATAATCTTCTCTAAGAATCTTCTTTACCCTTGAACCCTTAATCCCGTCTATTCTAAATAATAATTTGGTGTTATCCTTTTCATGGATAGTCTTATCATCTTTATCGCCAGTAAATACAAATACCCTATCTATTGCATTAAGTCTCTTTATAACTTTGTCTATCAATTCAATATTGTGGCTTAGTTTATCTCTACCTTCTCCATCCATGTATGCAGCAGCTATCTCATTAGATAGGGTGAATATATAGGATGGGCTTGTTGTAGTAAACAAGGTATAACGATCTCTCAATTTATTTAAATCTATTCTATCACTACCAACATGAATCATGGAAGTCTGGGTAAAGCTTGGCAGTGTCTTGTGGGTGCTATGAACTACAATATCTGCTCCAGCTTCAAGCGCTGAAATTGGAGCCTTATCTGAAAAGACCATATGGGCTCCATGGGCTTCATCTACCATGAGAATCTTATTGTATTTGTGAACAACTCTGGCTATCTCCTCTATATCTGAACATACCCCATAATAATCTGGTGAAGTGATTATAACTGCTTTAATGTCAGGATTTTCTTGAATTGCTTTATCTATATCCTCTGGATAAAGTCCAGTCAATATATGATACCTTTCATTATAATTTGGATATAGATAAATGGGATTTAGTCTATTAAGTATCATTCCATTATAAATGGATTTATGACTATTTCTTTGGACTAAAACCTTGTCGCCTGGCTTGGTTATAGTTGCCATGGAGATATAGTTGCTACCTGTAGAACCGTTAACAGCATAATAGGTGGCCTTTGCTCCAAATACCTTAGCAGCAAGCTCTTGGGATTCTTTGATGATACCCCTTGGTTCTAGTAAGTTATCCATACCCTCTGTCTCAGTTGTATCAATATGAGGAATATATTTTCCCCACTCTATCAAGGAATTCTTGCTTTTATGTCCGGGAAAGTGAAAACTCACATGGTCTTCCTTCATCAATTCTATCAATGCCTCTAATATGGGTGTCTCCATTAATTGAATATCCTCCTAAAAATGTAATTTCTGCTATGTATTATATATTATCTTCAAATATTTTTATAGTATTATTTTCTAAACTAACTTCTCCCTCACTTCCTTTTTAGATGTGAGTAAATATAGTGCAAAAATTACTAATATAATGCCTGTGTAATCAAGTATTATAAAATTTTCTCCCAAGAACAATACCGCTATTATTGTGGATGTGACTGGTTCGATTAAACCCAATATACTTGCTTTTTGAATACCAATGAGTTTGGCTCCAATTAAATAGAATAATAGTGGAAAGAGGGTCCCAAGAACAACTATGTAAATAATTCCTAATAGAGTAGTAAATGTCATTGTTATAGGTACACTCAATGGATTAAATAAAATAGTAAATCCAATTCCAGATATAAACATTCCCCATCCTACGATTAAAGATGTCTTATACTTCTTTTGTAGAGGAATTGATATTAGATTGTAATTTGCATATCCAAATGCTGCAAGCAATCCATAAAATAATGCTGCTTTGGTAATAGCAAGTTCATTTATCTTTCCATGAGTGATTAGCATAAAGGTTCCAATCAAAGCGAAAAGTAATGCTAATACTATATTCTTTGTAGGTAATTTTTTCATCCAAATAGATGTAACTACTAATATGATAAAAGGTGATAAGGATTGTAAGGTTGTAGCAGTGGCTGCATTTGAATATTTGATTGCTGCAAAGTAACCATATTGCATAAACAATATTCCAAAAAAAGCAAAGAAGAATAATTTATTTAAATTATTCTTATCTTTGAAAATGTTAAAAACTTGCCTTTTCTGAGTGCAATGTTCATACACTAGCAGGATTAATCCCGCAAAAACAAGCCTAAACATCGTTAAATGTTCAGGCGTAATTCCTTTATATTTAAATAAATAAGAACCCATATTTCCATTGATAGCCCACAAAATTGTTGACAAGATTACTAATAATATCCCTTTATTAGACCTAGTGATATGAATCATCCTTATCAAAATTATTATATTGCATATATCTAACTATAACATAATTATATCAAGGGTGATTATTAAAATACAATAAGTGCCATAAATAATATAACCCCGATAACAACAGCTACAAAAACTGTTAATGGCAAGATCTTTTTAAGGATTAATCCTTCACTTCCTAGGATTCCTGCTGTTGTGGTTCCTAGGATTATGTTTCCTGGGCATATTGTATTTCCTATTGCTCCTCCTGCTGTTTGTGCTCCTAACAAGGCTGCTGGTTCTAAATCTAATATTTGGGCTGTTGTCAGCTGAAATTCTCCAAATAATATATTTGATGCCATGTTGCTACTTGTCATGAAGGCTCCTAACATTCCTACTACTGGTGCTAATAATGTATACCCTCTCCCTAATATTGATGCTATTCCTTGAGCTAGGACTACAGTTTGACCTGTTCCTCCCATTATTCGTGACATTATAATAAAACCTAGGACTGCTACCCCTGATGGTATGGTCTTTTCTAATGATAACCTGATTACCCTTTTACCTCCACCCCTTTGTACCCAGTTGTTTTTCTTATAATATTGATAACCTAAAAAGGAAGCTATCGCTAGAAATGTTCCTGCATTGATAAAGGGTGCATAGGGTGAAAATGCCTCTACTGCTTCATTAACAAATCCATATCCAGTACTCACTTGAGGAAAAGAAAATCCTATGGATACTTGACCTAAGAAATTCTTCACTGGTTGTATTAGTAATACAAATAGTGTGATAAAGGTCAAGATATAATATGGTAGGAATGCTTGATTCATACTCATATCTTTTGGGTAATCCGCTGACTCTTCTAGGGTTTTTTTTCTGTCCATGATTATACTATCTTCTATCTTCCATGGTGTTCCATATTTCTTTATCCTTCCCATGAATAGTCCAACTATCAATGCTATTGTACATGGTATAAAAGCTGCTAGTGTTTGATTGACCTGGGATAATAATAGCTGACCCCCTCCATGGATTAATGATATTATCAATACTGCTGGTAATCCTTCTTTTAACCCTTCTTTTTTCCCATAGAACCAACAGATAGCCACACCTGATATTAGGTTCCATATCCAAATAAATACTGCTGCCCATAGTGCTGTTCTAAGCAACATCTCTGGATTGGTATGTAGATTTGTTTGTAATACTAAAGAGTCCCAAGCCACTGCTAATGTCCCAAAGGTATTTGCCCATGCATGACCTACTAAGGGAATAAATACTGCCCATAATGGTGTTACTCCTATTCCTACTAATAATGGTGCTCCTACTGCTACTGGCACTCCAAATCCTGTTATGCCTTGTAAGAAGCTCACAAATATCCAGCCAAAAATCAATACTTGCATCAATTCATTAGGTGCAAATTTTTGCATGCCATGTCTAAATACTTTAAATGCATTGGCTTCATTTACTACCTCATATAGTAAAATGGCTGTCCATACTATGATTAAGACCGTTAGAGCACTCCACGCACCTTTTAAACTCTCAATTAATATGAGATGGAGGTCTGATTTAAATACTGTTAAGGCAGATATCAATGCTATGATTAACCCTATTGGTGCTGCTTTATCAGCTCCCCATTGCAACACTACCATCAGTATCAATAGAACTATTATAGGCAATGCTGCTATGAACCATGTAAATAGATTTACTGGTAAACTCAATTGTGTCACTCCTTTTATAAGTTGAATTGTATTTTGTTACTAGCATGTTATACGGAGAGGATTTAAAGAAATCCTCTCCGTGTGACTATCTATTATCTAACACTCTTATAAGAGACTATTTTTAATCAATAATCACAGGTAAATGAACTTGTTTATTTACATCTACTAAGCCCATATCTGTAGGTCCAAGTTCTGAAATAGCTGGATGCCCTATAAAGCTCAGTGTCATAAATGGTGCTGCTAGGGTACAACCTGTATCCTTAGCTGATTTGTTCATTGCAGTCAATTGGTCTGCAATTACATTCGCATCCATCTCATCACTTATAAGTCCTCCGACTCTTAGTGGCATAGATGCTATAACCTCTCCATCTATAACTGTAACAAGTCCTCCCCTAATATTTTTAACCTCATTAACAGCCAATGACATATCCTCATCATTTGCTCCGATAACACAAATGTTTTGATGATTATGTGACATTGAGTATGCTAAAGCACCTTTTTTCAGTGTGAAGTCTTTAACAAAATATACTCCTACATTACCATTCTTGCCATATCTTTCAACAACAGCAAACTTCATAATGTCATTGTCTGGGTCTCTCATCACTTCACCATTTTCAACAGGCAATACTGCGGTCTTATGCTTATTGACTATTTGGTCCTTAACCAATTCAATTAGATTTATCTTTACAGAAGTCTTCCCATCTGGAGCTTTCAATTTAAATAAATCAGGTGTGATAGGACGCTTGAATTTGATGGAGTCTTTAATCCACTCTGGATATACCCTATCAATTTTTTCAACTGCTAGCTTGTCCTTTTCAAATACCTTTCTACCTTCAAAGTATACTTGTTTAGGATGAACCTCTTCCATGGAATCACATAGTATTATATCAGCAAATCTCCCTGGGGTAAGACTACCATAATCATGCTCTACTCTGAAATGCTTAGCCGCATTCAAAGTTGCCATAGTAATAGCGGTGATTGGTTTAACCCCTAATTTGATAGCTAAATTGACATTATGATTTATATGCCCTTCTTCCTGAATATCAGTAATATGCTTATCATCTGTACAGAAGAAGGTGTTTTCAAAATCATAGCCTAACTTTAGGGCATTTTCTATAAACATCTTGAGATTACGAGCCCCACTACCCTCTCTAATAATAACATTTATACCAACGCGTAGACGATTAAGGGCTTCTTCCCATTCGACTGGTTCATGGTCATCAGTGATGCCTGCTGAAGCATATACACTTATCTCCTGCATATTAACTCCTACTGCATGACCGTTTACAATCTTACCCATATTAATTGCATCAACAATTTTTTGTATATTGTCGTCAGTTCTCTGCAATATCTTTGCTGGCGCAATTTCTCCTAATGAAACAACACCTGGGTAACCAAGTATTTCCCTAGTTTCCTCTACATCTATTATCTCCCCA
>CAZZCQ010000076.1:5416-6500 GCA_964652285.1 uncultured Tissierella sp. | reverse complement strand
TGACAGAACCACCATTGAATTTAAAGATGATATAAGCGCTATTGTTGGACCAAATGGTAGTGGCAAGAGTAATATCTCAGATGCTATCAGATGGGTACTTGGAGAACAAAGCGTTAAGAGCCTAAGAGGCAATAAAATGGAGGATGTTATCTTTTCTGGGACTGATAAAAGAAGGGCATTGGGTTTTGCAGAGGTAACTATATTCCTAGATAATACTGACAGTTCATTAACTGTTGATTTTAGTGAGGTAGCTGTGACTAGGCGGATGTTTAGATCAGGTGAAAGTGAATATTATATAAATAAGTCCTCATGTAGATTGAAAGATGTTCGTAGTTTGTTCATGGATACTGGTATTGGAAACGATGCTTTTTCTATTATCGGACAAGGTAGAATCGATGAAGTATTGAGCCATAGGCCAGAGGACAGAAGGAATATATTCGAAGAAGCAGCTGGAATTGTTAAGTATAAAACAAAAAAGGATGAAACTAAAAAGAAACTTGAAAAGACTCAAGAGAATTTGATTAGAATCAAGGACTTGATTTATGAAATACAGAATCAATATGAAATTCTAGAGAACGAATCCAGCAAAGCGAATGAATTTGTGAGCTTATATAATGAATTAAAAGTATTAGATGTAAATCTTAGTATAAGAGAAATTGACAAACTAAGAATTCAAATGGAAGACTTAAAAACTGAGATTAAGCTTGATAATAAGGAAATTGAAAGCTTAGATATCAATAAAACTGGTTTAGATAATAGGTTCAATAAATTAAAAGAAGAAATAAAGAGCATAGAATTGAGTTATGAAAAGTTTAGAAATGATAAAGTTGATTTGATTCAATCAATAGAGAGTAGTAAAAGTCAAATAAATCTTCTCACTGAAAAAGAGAAGTTCTATAATAGAGATATTGAGAGATACAATAAAGAACTAAACAGTTTAAATAGAAATATTGAGACTATAGATGAAGATATAAAATTACTAACAGATAATACTCATAATATTGATATAAAATATACTAATTTGCAGGAAGTATATAATAAGAAAAAGGATGAATTTTCTTATATAGAAGGCTTACTTAGGGAA
>CAZZCQ010000076.1:0-5406 GCA_964652285.1 uncultured Tissierella sp. | reverse complement strand
AAGGATATAGTTTTAAAGGTTTATAACCAGATATCTGATAATAAAAGTACATTAAACGGAATAGATATATTTTTAGACAATATCGATAAAAGAATTAGTCAGCTTAAAGATGATAAAAAAAGGATAGAAGAGGCTAATTCACAATATAAAGAATCTATATCTGATATAGTAAAGAATGAATCAAAGCTGTATAAAAGGTTGGCAGAGCTAGAAAAAAACAAGGGAACTATTACAAGAACTAAGACAGAATTAAGTAATGATTACTTAAATATTTCCAAGGATATTAATGAAGTTGAATTAAAACTACATGGCTTATCATCAAGTTATAAACTTTATAAGAATATGGAAGATGGATACGAGGGGTATTATAAGAGTGTAAAAAATTTACTTCAAGGCATAAAGAATAATAAGTTAGATATATCAGGATTTAGGGGTGTAATAGCTGACTTATTTAGAGTTGATTCTAAGTATGAGAGGGCTATAGACATAAGTTTAGGTTCTAGTCTTCAGAATATAGTCGTAGAAGATGAATCTATTGCCAAGAATATGATAGCCTACTTAAAATCAAATAATCTTGGTAGGGTTACATTTTTGCCTCGTAATATAATAAGAGGGAATATTCTATCCGTAGACTTAAAAGAATTGAAGGAATCTGGTGTTATTGATTTAGCTCATAATTTGATAGAATTTGATGATATATATAATGATATTTTTGAATCATTGTTGGGAAAGACTCTTATAGTTGACAATATTGATAATGGAATTAAATTAGCAAATAGATTTAAGCATAAATATAGGATAGTAACCTTAGATGGAGATCTATTAAATCCTGGAGGTTCTTTAACTGGAGGAAGTAATAATAAGAATACTATTAGTATTATCGGAAGAAAGAATCTCATATCTGATTTAGAAAAGGAAATAAAAGAACTCAATATAGTAAGCAGTAGATTAAAGAATCAAATAGATGAGAAAATTAAGGATATTGAAAATAATGAGGGTATTTTAGCTGCTCTCAACTCTGAAAGTAAGGATTTAGAGGTTAGTATTATCAATAATTCCAATGAAAAGAAGTTAAATTTAAAGGAAATAGATAGACTAGATAAGGAAACAATAAGAATAGATGAGGAGATTTGTTCATTAGAAGAAGAGGATAGAGAGTATCAAATTAAGAGATCTCATTGTAAGAAGTCAATAACTGAATACCAAGAAAAAGTCAACTTTATTAACAATAATATTAGGGAAATAAATGAGGAGTTAAGCATTGTAAAGAAGGATAAAGAGTTGAGGAACATAGAATTGACAGATTTTCAAATAGACTTGAACCATATTAAAAATGAGTTGGATAATTTAAAAAATAATATCTTGAATAAATCCAATGAAAAAACTGAGAAAGAAAATTCAATAGAAAGATTAAAGAAAGACTTTGATTTTGCACTGAGGGAGATTAATACTCTTAAATATGAAGAAATCAAACTCAAAGACTCTATAGAAAGTATTAGTATGAAACAAGAAAGTGTTTCTTTAAAATTAGATGAATATGCTAATAGCAAGGAAGAACTCATGGATAGTTTTTATAAGGAGCAGGAGAACCTTAAGATTATTAATGATAGATTGATGGCTTTGGAAAAACAGAAGAGTAAAAGGGAAGTAAAACTATCAAAACTAGAATTACAAGAAGAAAACCTAAAAGATAAATTGTTTAGTGATTATGAGTTGACTTATGACATGGCCTTAGATTTGGAAATATATTCTGAGGAAATCATAATCTCTATAAATAGAATTAATCTGTTAAGAGATAAGATTAAATCCCTTGGAAATGTGAATGTAGGAGCTATTGAGGATTTTAAGAATATCAAGGAAAGACTTGAATTTATCAACAAACAATATGGTGATTTAATTCAGAGTAAAGAAAACCTTGAAAAGCTGATTAAAGAAATGGACAATACCATGAGGGAACTCTTTAAATCATCCTTTGAAGAGATAAGCGAGAACTTTACCAAGGTATTTTCTATATTGTTTAATGGCGGAAAGGCAACCTTGGAGTTGGATTTTGAAGATGATGTTCTAAAGTCTGGTATAGAGATTAAGGTACAACCTCCAGGTAAGAAGCTACAAAATCTCAATCTCCTATCTGGTGGTGAAAGATCGTTAACCGCTGTAGCCTTGCTCTTTGCTATACTTGAAACGAGGCCATCTCCATTCTGTATCTTAGATGAGATAGATGCATCTCTTGATGAAGCAAATCTTAGAAGGTATACTAGGTATTTAAAAAAGTTTAGCCATAATACTCAATTCATATTGATTACCCATAGGAAGACAACAATGGAGATAGCTGATATTCTATATGGAGTGACTATGGCTGAAGAAGGAGTAAGTAATTTGCTTTCAGTAAAAATAAAGGACTATGCAGGTGACTTAGTTGTTTAGGAGGCTCTTATGTTAAATTGGTTTAAGAAGAATAATAATATGAATGAAGAAAAGACAAAAGGCATACACTCAAGTAAGGAAGATGGGCTCTTCAATCGACTTATTGGTGGATTGAGCAAGACTCGTAAAGAGATGTCTGGAAGATTAGACAGTATTTTATCTGCTTATAAAAAAATTGATGCTGACTTATTTGATGATTTGGAAGAAGCTTTGGTTGTTGCAGATGTGGGTGTAAGTACCACTATGGAATTGATTGATAGATTGAAAGACAGAATCAAGGAAGAAAAGGTTAATGACCCAAATGAAATAAAGGCTCTGTTGAAGGATGAAATAAAAATACTAATGAAAGAGTCAGTTGATGATAATGAACTAAATATAGAACCAAGTCCAGCTATCATTTTGGTTGTAGGAGTTAATGGCGTAGGTAAGACTACCACAATAGGCAAATTAGCATATAATTACAAAAATGAAGGTAAAAAGGTCTTAATCGTAGCAGGAGATACATTTAGGGCAGCAGCAATAGAACAGTTAGAAGAATGGAGTAATAGAGCAGGAGTAGGTATTATAGCTCAAAAGGAAGGTTCAGACCCTGCAGCTGTAATATTTGATGGTATCCATGCTGCAAAATCTAGAAAAATTGATATATTAATTTGTGATACCGCTGGAAGACTTCATAATAAGTCAAACTTGATGAATGAACTTAATAAGATATTTAGAGTAGTGGAAAGGGAATTTCCTGAGGCGAGAAAAGAAGTACTATTAGTTTTAGATGCTACTACGGGGCAAAATGCTATTATACAAGCAAAGGTATTTAAAGAGGTGGCAAATATTACAGGAGTTGCCTTAACAAAACTAGATGGAACCGCGAAAGGTGGAGTTGTAATCGCCTTACAAGCTGAACTAGGATTAGCTGTGAAGCTTATAGGTGTAGGTGAAGGAATTGATGATTTACAACCATTCAATACTGATAGTTTTGTAGATGCGATTTTTGAATAAGGATATCCTGCAAATGTTGGCTTAGTATTTTTAATATATTTAAATGTAGTAAAAGATAGTTGACAATTTAAAGCATTTATACTAGCATAATAGTGTCAAGGAAAAACCTTGACACTATTATTAAGTTGGTGATATAATGGTTGAGAAATTGGTTGAAATAGGTATGCTATTTGATTTTTATGGGAAACTGTTAACAGAAAAACAATTCAATGTTATAGAAATGTTTTATATTGAAGATCTATCCTTAAGTGAAATAGGAGAAGAACTCAATATTACTAGGCAAGGTGTTTATGATACTTTAAAGAGGGCTGAAGAAAAATTATATCAATTTGAAAAGACCCTTGGGCTAGCAAGTAAATTTAGAGAAAGTCATAAGGATATAAAGAGAATTTTAGATTTAGCTAATGATATAAAAGATTCTATAGGAATTGAGGATTACAAGAGAATTATTGATTCTGTCAATCAGATTGAAGATATTAGTTTAGAAATATTGGATAATAGCTGGGAGGGTATTGACTGATGGTATTTGAAAATTTATCTGAAAAACTCCAAAATGCTTTAGGTAAATTACGGGGAAAAGGAAAGCTATCTGAGAAAGATATAGATTTGGCAATGAGGGAAGTAAGATTAGCCCTTTTAGAAGCAGATGTAAATTTTAAAGTTGTTAAGGATTTTATTAAGAGTGTAAAAACTAGGGCTATTGGTAATGAGGTAATGCAAAGCCTAACTCCTGGTCAGCAAGTTATTAAAATAGTTAATGAGGAATTGACAAAATTGATGGGAGAAAGTGAATCCAAAATCAATCTGGCTTCTTCTCCACCAACTGTCATACTGATGTGTGGTCTCCAAGGGGCAGGTAAGACCACCACTGCTGGTAAATTGGCTTATAATTTTAAGAAATCAAATAAGAGACCCTTATTGGTTGCATGTGATGTATATAGACCAGCTGCTATAAAACAGTTAGAGGTTGTAGGTGAGAAGGTAGATGTCCCTGTTTTTACAATGGGAGATAAACTAAACCCGGTAGATATTGCAAAAGCAAGTATAGCCCATGGGAAGAAACATGGTAATGATATTATAATAATAGATACAGCTGGTAGACTCCATATTGATGAAGAATTAATGGAAGAGATTAAAAATATTCATATAGCAGTTAATTCAAATGAAGTCTTATTGGTCCTTGATTCTATGACTGGTCAAGATGCTGTAAATGTCGCATCAAGTTTTGATGAGATGTTAGGAATAACAGGAATTATTCTAAGCAAACTAGATGGAGATGCTAGAGGTGGAGCTGCACTTTCAATAAGAGCTGTAACAAATAAACCAATTAAATTTGTTGGAATGGGTGAAAAATTTGATCAGTTGGAGCCTTTTCATCCAGATAGAATGGCATCTAGAATATTGGGAATGGGGGATGTCCTTAGTCTAATTGAAAAAGCTCAAGCCAATATTGATGAAGAAAAGGCTATGCAGCTGGAAAAGAAGCTAAGAAGTGCTAGTTTTACCTTTGATGATTTTTTAGAACAGATGGAACAGATGAGGAATTTAGGTCCTTTGGATCAATTAATGGGAATGATTCCTGGAATTGATAAAAAAGCTCTCAAGGGTCTAGATATTAATGAAAAAGATATTATTAGGATTGAATCAATCATAAAATCCATGACAAAGAAGGAAAAAGACCATCCAGATATAATAAATAGCAGTAGAAGAAAGAGAATTGCAAAGGGTAGTGGTACATCTGTACAAGATGTGAATAAACTACTTAAACAGTTTAAAGAGACTAAAAAGATGATGAAAAGGTTCACTGATATGGAAAAAACAATGAAGAAAAAAGGTAAATTTGGATTTCCTTTTTCTAGATAAATATTATAATTTAAAAGGAGGTGAAAATAATGGCAGTTAAAATAAGACTAAGAAGAATGGGTGCAAAGAAAAACCCTTTCTATAGAATAATAGTAGCTGACTCTCGTTCTCCAAGGAATG
>CAZZCQ010000075.1:0-6628 GCA_964652285.1 uncultured Tissierella sp. | reverse complement strand
GTGAAAAGAAAAGTATTAACAACTATATTGGCAGTAGCATTATTAATTACAATATTGCCAATTTATGCAAGCGCAGATGATGGTTTAAAAATTTGGGTAGATGGAAGGTATATAGAGTCAGATGTTGATCCATATATTGAAGATTCCAGGACCTTGGTACCAATTAGATTTATAGCAGAAGCTTTAGGATACAATGTAGATTGGGAAAATGCTACAAGAACTGTAATTATAGATGATGGCGAAAATGTAATTACAATGCAGATAGGTAATAAGACCACCAAACTCAATGGAAAAACATATGAGTTAGATACAGAACCTGCAATTAGAAGTGACAGGACTTATGTACCGGTTCGTTATGTAGCAGAATCACTTGGTAAATATATTGACTGGGATAGTGATAATTATACAGTAGTAATAGGTAAGGGCTATCAAGGAAAAACACAAGCTAAAAAGAATCCTATCACAATTGATGAAGCAAAGGAAATTGCTTTAAACTTTGCTGGTTCCGGTGCTGTAATTACAGAATTTAAATCAGATGATGACGAATATGAAGTTGACATCGTAAAAGATGACTATAAATTTGAATTTGAAATATCCAAGAGAGATGGGACAATAATTGATATTGAAGTAGAGTATAAATATGGGGACGATATCAGGGCTAATGATAGAGAACCAATTGGAAGAGATAGAGCAATTAAAATAGCTCAAGCTTTAGCTCCGGGTCGTCTTGTAGACTTTGAATTTGATGATGGAAAGTATGAAATCGAAATAAAGGGAAATGGCTATAAATATGATATAGAACTAAATGCCTATGATGGAAGTCTGTTAGAGTATGAAAGAGAATTCGATGATGATCACGATTATAATGATGACAGAGATGATGATAGGGAGACATCAAAGAGACAAATAATCTCTGCTGATGAAGCAAAGAAAATAGCATTAGACTATGTTGGATCTGGTGCTAAAATTACGGAATTTGAACTAGATAATGATGATGACGATGATGATGACAAAAAGTACAAAATAGAAATAGAGGCAAATGGGAAAGAATACGAAATTGAAATCAACGCATATACTGGGACAATAGTAGAATTTGAAATTGATGACTAGACGACTAAAGAACAGAGAAAGCTATAGCTTGTTCATTTCATAAACAAGGCCCCAAGATTATATACAATCTTGGGGGTACAAGGCATTGTGAGGCGGTTGTGAAGTTAGAAAGGCAATAGGGCATAGTGATATCAATGATTTTAGGGGGATTAAGGCATTGAATTGACAGATGACATTCAATGCCTTTTCTGTACTTGGGAACATGTCCATTACAAATATGAGTATTATGGAGCATTGAATTTTCTTGTATTCAAGTATGCTTCTGTTAATCTGAAAGTAGGTTATTTCAATTCGAAACTATACACACTTAGAAATATGTGTAGATTGCTTTGAGTATCTAGCTCTTAAAATGATAAAATTAGGTACAAACTTAAAAACGTTTGTTCTATGTTAATATGGTACAATTATTGTAAATATAAAGCGTTGAATATGCAATATTTACTGATTTCTTTTCTTGCAAAAATTTACAAGCTATAAAAAATTAGTCTTTCTGTTATGTTTTTAATTCATATTAATTCTAATGTTCACATCATCACGGTTAACCACAGCTCCTTTATGTCAAATTACCTCAAACGACGATAGTAAAAGTATCAAAAAATACAACTAAGAAAGATAATTCAGAATGTTACAGTCTATGAAGACCACTTCGCCATATCCTTTAAATCTTGCATTGATATGGAAATATAAAAAATGGATGCAAATAGCCCGTGACTCTAGAGTAGAATTGTGGTTTTTTATTCTTACGCACAGGGCAGTCAGGTAAGAACTATGTATATTCCCTATATTCTGGGATTTGTTATTTAAAACAAGTAACGATCAAAGAATAAATAGAACCACGAATCAATCATTAACAATAATGCAATAACAATTAATAAAAGATAAAAGATGTTTTTCATGATTTTCATATTTTTATTTTTTATCGTATTGATAAAAATAACTAATCTATCAAGAAGATTAAATTGATTTGCCATATATACAATCACTGCAGAAAATTGGCTAGTCAAGAACCAGATTGCAATAAGTAAAATTGCTAAAAGAAAACTATTTGTTTCCGCCGCTAACAAAATAACTGCATAATATGTTGGGTCGGTAAAAGTTGCCATTGCAAAAACAAAACCAGTTGTAACATATTTGAGTGCAGAATCAGGGGCTCTTTGTTCCTCTTTTGCTACTTCTTTCTTAGTTTTCTTATTAAGTCTTCTAAAAACACTCACAAGTATGATTAAGGAGATAGTGAAATGGAGAAATGCCCAAAAAGGACTATCATCAGCTGGAATCAAATTTTTTACAAAGTCTAATACGGTTGGACCAAAAACAACCGAAATGACAACCCCTACTAAAATTGAGAGAAGTGTAAAAGAAAGCATGAAAAGAGAAATATTGGACTTTTTTCCTTCCTCACTCCCATTGCTAATAGATATACAGCTGTGATAGGGTCAACGCCAAATATACCTAAACCAATTGTGCTGCTATTAGTAAATGAGAGATTAATATTTTAAAGATAATCTTGATAGAAATAAAATATCAAGATTATCTTTGTGTTTTTTAGCTAAACAAGTTTTAAAAATAGAATGTTTTAACTATTTTTCAAAAATGGTTGTAAAAACAACCTTCTCGCTGCCTACACAGTGAAGGGGTATTTTTATTTTGAAAAAATCTTATTATAGAGACTTCATAAAATACCATCTAAATGTGGAAACAAATAAGGAGGTGAATTTGAAATGACTAAAAGATTTAACACCATTGATGGCGAAACATTAATGACTACGCCGCCAACTTATGACCACAGATATATTTTGCCAATGGCTCTTGCTATAGGATTTTTGATAATAACCGGTGCATACTTTCTTATGTATCATGTATTCAATGCTCAAGGTGTAGTTTCAGTTATTATCGAAATGTTTGGTGGAATAACATTTTTAATTGTAATTTTAAGGAAGGGGACTTTATGATAAATATTGATAATGTTAAAAAGGTGTATAACGATGAGGTAGAAATAGGTCCTTTGAATATTAAAATACCCAAAGCTGGCCTTACTTCCGTAATTGGACCAAATGGTGCTGGAAAGTCTACCACCCTTTTGATGATTGGAAGACTTTTGGATATGGATGAAGGCTCAATTGCAGTAGCGTATATGAATGTATCTAAATCTAAATCAGAAGACTTAGCAAAAATCCTGACTATTTTGAGACAAGAAAATCACTTTATAACAAGGCTTACTGTCAGACAATTAGTTGGATTTGGAGGTTATACTTATTTAAAAGGAAGATTGACTAAAGAGGATGGGATATTCGCATTGTTGGAAGGAGCTCCACCCAATAGGCGTATCGCCATCAATACATTTAGGCACTGCCTGAAAAAACATAAAACAATTCGCCGCTTTCAGTTGTCAAAAGTTATTTGCAAAAGTGCCATTTTCTAAGTATAATAAATATGAAAAAACTAACTTAAGATACAAAGGAGCCCATATAAAAAATTGAGGGAATAGAATGCCAAAAACAAAGTCTGTTTTGCTATCAATTGCATGGACAATAGTGATTTTATTCTTTCCTGTGGCATCAGGGGTAATTGCATTAGCATTTGGATTGAAGCAGATTATAATATTTCTGATTCAAGGATTTTTCATGTTACTTTCCTTAACCATTCCAGCCGTAAAAATATCATTAAATAGATTAATAGAGTACAAGTAAAAGTGTATTAGGAATGAACAAGACTATAAAGAAATATGGAGTTATATCGAAAATAACCCTTTAAAATGGGAAGATGATGAATATCGTTCTAAGAGGTGAAATATATGATACTTACTATGTGTTTTGACCCAATATTGGAGAGCAAATACTATGTAGACAAGCTGCTGCCAAAGTCAGAAAGCCTAGCTAAGAAGAAATTCTATAATATAAGTGGTGATGGTATTCTAACAAGTAGAATCCTAAACAACTTAAATGTAGAGGTGTCTACTGCAGGCTTCTCAGGAGGGTTAGAAGGTCAACATATCATCAATCGGCTCAATGAATTGGATATACATAATGACTTTATTCCTATAAAAGATGATAGTAAATCCAGTATCATAATCTACCAAGATGATTATCTCTTGACCACCATAATAGAGGAAAGCCCTAGGATTACTCGGGAAGAGATGAGTTCCTTTTATGAATTATATGGTGAAATAATAGATAGATATAGTATCATATGTGGTCTAGGTGATCTTCCTATTGGGATGCCAGAGGATATTTACTTTGACTTGATTAGCCTAGCAAAGAAGAATGACAAGAAGTTCTTACTAGAAGCAAAGGGAGAAGAACTAAAATATGGCATCGAGGCTAATCCCCTTTTGGTAAAGTTGACTAAGAAGGATTTAGAGTACTTAAGTTATTTGAGACTGGAATTTGAAAATGAGATTATAAAAGTTGGCTATTCTATAGTTGAAAAGGGAATAGAATTGGTCTGTATTGATTTAAACGATAAAGGCTCAATAATATTGACCAAGGATAAAGGATATAGATTGGAGTTGGATGATAGTTATAATCTGCGAAAAGACAAAGGATATATGCTAGCTGGCTTTGCCTTTGGACTCTACAAGAATTATGATTTGGAGACCATACTAAGATTTGCCCAAGCAACTAGAATGGTATATGCTATGGAAAGTGATTTAGATAGAATAGATATGAGTGATATAAAAAGGTTTATGACAAAAATCGACATTTATCCATTTAACTATTAATCAATATGAGAGACCACCTCTAGCCTATAATTCTAAGTAACACGAAGGATTTTAAATGTTTTGGAAACAAAGATTCTTCGACTGTGTTTCAGGATTACAAGGTAAAAAGATAAGTCAGGTGGTCTCTTTTAGTTTTTGCCTATTTCGTGATATAATCTTTGGGATAGGAGAAAGCACTTTTCTGACATCCTGAACCGTGTGAAGGATCTAAGATTCTTCAGCTGCGCCTCAGAATGACAAGATAAAAACTTGAATAGGAGGTAGTAGGCTTGATTAGATTTGTACATACTGGAGACATACACCTAGGTCTACAATTTAACAATGTATCATTTGATAGAGAGACAGCAGCCACTCGAAGAGCTGAGTTATGGTCTACATTCCAAAGAGTAGTTGAATATACCAAAAAGAATAGTATAGATTTCCTTTTAATTGCAGGGGATTTATTCGAATCAAAATATTTTACGCTTGGAGACATGAAAAGGCTGAGAGATATATTCAAAGAAGCTAAAGATGTGAATATAATCATAATTGCAGGCAATCATGATTATCTAAGTGAAAACTCCCTCTACATGAAGGTAGAGTGGAGCGATAATGTATATATTTTCAAAGGAGAAGGAATACAGGAAATAGATTTTCCAAATTTAGACACTGTTATCTATGGATATAGTTGGGATAGAATAGAAATCAGAAATAATAATCTCTTGAATGATTATGCCTTCAATAGTCCAAGAAAGAACAGGATACTCCTGATTCATGGTGAAATAGCATCCAATTCAAATTATCTGCCTTTAGATAAGGAAGGTTTAAATAGATTGAATTTAGATTACATAGCTCTAGGACATATACATAAACCCGAAATAATAACCAATAAAATGGCCTACTGTGGATGCTTGGAACCCTTGGATTTTGGAGAAAAAGGGGAGAGGGGATTTATACAAGGATTTATTGGTAATGATGAGACAAGGATAGAATTTGTCCCTTTTAGCAAGAGGAAATTTCTACACCAATCCATATCCTTAGATGAAAATATGAGCTATCAAGACATATATAATCTTATCACCAATATTGAAAGTAATAGGGACTTGAATTATTATAGAATTGAATTAAATGGATACATCCAACATGATATAGATTTAACTAATCTAGTCACATCTTTAAAGGATGAATTCTACTATATAGAGATAATAGACAATACCACCCCAGACTACGATTTAGATGCCTTGGAAATGGATTATAGGGATAGTATCATAGGTGCATTTATCAGAGAGATGAAATCTAAGAATCTAGAGAATGAAGTGAATAAGAAGGCATTGTATTATGGATTAGATGCACTGTTGAAAGGAAGAGTTGACTTATGATAATAAAGGAGTTAAATCTCATTGGCTTTGGTCAATTCAAGAATAAAGTAATAGACTTAAATAATGAATTAAATATAATATATGGCTCCAATGAAGCAGGTAAGACCACCATTCACAACTTTATAAATGGGATGTTTTATGGTTTCCTAAAACCCTATGCTAAAAAAACCCTATATTCAGATGAGCATGATAGATACAATCCATGGAATAATTCAAGATATGCAGGGGTAATCAAATTCACATATGATGGCAGGGAATATAGGATAGAACGAGACTTCACCAAGAATAAGGAAAGCACAAATGTCATCCTAGATGAAACAGGGGAAGACATCACCAATCAAATCAATACAGGAGATGCAGGTAGAGTACTACAACCTGGGCAGCATTTCTTCGGTTTCAACGATGCAGTTTTTTCTAATACCTTGTCCATAAAACAGCT
>CAZZCQ010000074.1:0-6648 GCA_964652285.1 uncultured Tissierella sp. | reverse complement strand
ATCATACATGAAAGAACCGTTCAATCATTTAACTAACTATAAACCTCTTTTTTCAATGAAGCAACATATGGTAAATTCCTATAGAGTTCTGCATAATCCAATCCATATCCAACTACGAATTCATTGGGTATGCTAAAACCTATATAGTCAACTTTGACTTCTATATTTCGTCTATCTGGTTTGTCCAATAGTGTAACTATTTTAACGCTATTGGCACCCCTTTTCCTTAGATTGTCAGTCAGATACGACAAGGTCAATCCAGTATCTATGATATCTTCTACTATTAATACATCTTTACCTTCTACAGAAAAATCTAAATCCTTAACAATCTTGACTTCACCAGTTGATCTAGCTGAATTTCCATAGCTTGATACAGCCATAAAATCTATCATCAATGCCAAATTGATGTTTTTACATAGCTCTGCCATAAAAATAACTGCTCCTTTTAAAATACCTACTAAAAGCAAATTCTTTCCTTGGTAATCTCTTTCAATCTCTACCCCTAATTCCTTAACTCTTAAACCTATTTCTTCTTCTGTAAGTAATATTTCTTTTACTTCTTTTATCATATTTCCTCCTCATTCAAAAGAATATACTCTATCATTAAAATATTTCTAGTCTTTTGAGTCAATTTATATAATTCACTGATTCTATATCCAACAACCCAAATTATATTTTCTTTATCCACCACTAAAGGCACCAAATCCCTTTTATCTCTAGGAATCTTCAAATCAATAAAGAAATCCTTAATCTTTTTACTTCCTTGCATCCCTATAGGAATAAATCTATCTCCATCTTTTCGATTTCTTAAAAATAAACTCCCTTTTATTTTATCACAATCGAAATATTTAATGTTAGATAATTTACTTTCATAATCGATATCCTCAATAGCTATTTTCTTTATAATAAAGCCACACCCTAGGGCATCAAACTGATTATACCCAATTTTAAGCTCATGAATAAAAGGTTTAATTATATTTGCCCTATATCTTTCAATTATTAAGTTATTATAATCCACCTTTGCCAATATCCCATCGGGTAGTTCAACAATCTTGCCAGTCTTTCCTAAATTAAAAAGATTTACTACATTGGAGATATGCTCCTCGTTAATCCCTTGAAAAATTCCAATAATCCTTATAATAGCATAGATAATGATTCTATTTTGGATGCTTTTATCTAACTCTCTAAACTTATCCAAAGATAGAACTATTCTTTCTTTGTTTTCATCTATTAAAATATCATCATATTTGTTGTCAGTATACCTTTTAAGAAAGTTACTGTCATCTCGTGATGTTTGAGATAGCCTCCATAAGGCTGTAATGAAATTCGGATTGAAGCTTTCCTCGATATAGGGTATCAACTCTAGCCTTATTCTGTTTCGTGTATAAATTGGCATAAGATTTGTTTTATCTAATACACTTTCGATAGCTTTATACTCAATATATTCCTCTATTTCTTTCCTAGTAATATTTAATAATGGTCTAATAATATCATCATTGATAAAATCCATACCATTTAAACCATCTATGCCAGTCCCTCTAATAATTCTCATCATGAGTGTCTCAGCCTGGTCATTCATATTATGTGCTAACGCTATCTTGCCACCTTTTAATGATTCTAGTATACTCCTAAAGAATTCATATCTCAATTCTCTACCTGCTTCTTCTGGTGATATCTTATGTTCATTACTGTATGATATCATATCAACATCAGTTGAATAAAATGTCAAACCTAATTCTTTAGCTTTTTCCTTTACAAAAATTTGGTCATGTAGCGCTTCTTCTCCCCTTACCCCATGGTTGACATGGGCCACAATAACATTAAAATCTATATGCTTTTTTGCATATAAAAGCATATAAAGTAGTGCCATAGAATCTTTACCCCCAGAAACTCCAACTACTATATTTTCATTATTAGATATCAAATTGTATTCTCGAATAGTTTTTAGAACCTTTTCTTCCATAATACCACCATCTTACATTATACAATATAATATACCTTAAGTGTCACCAAAAGTTAAGGAAAAAATAAAAAAGGGAGATTCTCTCCCTATATAGTCCTCCATATTTTGGTAGCCATAATTGTCATATCATCTTTAGGCCTATTATTACTGACAAACTTTGCAATGTTTGTTATTTCTTCAGTTATCCTCTTCGGATTTTGAGAATTTATACCCATTATTACTCGTTTCATCCAATCAACTGAATTTTCATCAGATTTATTACAATCCAGTACCCCATCAGACATCATAATCAAGATATCTCCATCTTTCATATAATCTTCATAGATATTGGAATCAACATCTGCTAATATTCCAATTGGTAATGACTTTGAGTTTATGACATCCACTCTATCCTTCCTTTTTATAAATGTTGAGGGAGAACCATTTTTGATGACTTGTAATTTTCCAGTATATAAATCAATAAATCCCAAATCAAGAGTTGTAAAAATCTCATCCTTTGATTTTGATCTAAGGAATGAATTGATTGTTCTAACAATCATGGTTTTGTCCATCTTAATCTCCATAAGCTTTTCTAATAGTTCGATTGCAACTGAGCTTTCTCTGCTAGCTTTCTTCCCAATTCCCATACCATCACATATAGCTGTAAAATTTGTATTCCCTATCTCCCCAAAGGAATAGCTATCTCCTGAAACCTTGTTCTCTGAATTAGCTACTGTTGTTACATCTGTCAGTGTGGTAAATCTATTTTCTTTTTTGAACTTGATATTTCTGCTATCAGTATTATTACCTAGAATATAATCTGTGGAAATATTAAAACCTATGGCTTGTGAAATGATATTTCTTATCTTCTCTATCTCAGATGTACTAGTAATCGGATTTTGCATTTCAACTAATATTTCTAGATCTTCTTCTGGAAGTTGAATAACAGTTAAATCATTAATAGAAATACGCTTATCCTTTATCTCATTGATGAGTAGTGATCTTAACTCTTCACTAAATAATGGATTAGTATAAATATCCTCTGTTAAACTCTCAACTATTGAACCAAAACTATGGAGTTGGTCAACTAAGAGTTTTTTTTGTTCGACTAATTTCTTATTCCAAATTTGATCGTGCTTAACTGGTAAAAGATACTCCTTTATATTCTCTATTAATTCTTCTGCTTCATCACAATCCTTCATATATCTGAGTAGAGACTCATCATTATCATTTCCTAACTCGATTATCCCAATAAGATTTAAAATTTTATAATAACTTGTATAATAATTATTCTTCCAACATTGTTCAAAATTTTTACAATTCTTACATGTTTTGTTCGATACCCCATCTACTAGATTATATATATCTATGTTGGAATATGCTTCATCTTCCTCTATTGCCTTGTTTAGAATTTTGCTCATATCTATAAATAGACTTGACATGTGATTAAGTTTCTTAACAATAAAATCTTCCTTCTTTTTTTTGTATTCTCCTTCTATTCTTTTACTATAATCAAAGATTTTGCTCAAGTCAATTTTTGCGAATTGTGCCATAAGTAAAAAAAATATTGAGCCTATGAATAATTCTCTATAATCTATAAAACTAGTTCCTAATCTATTGATATAGAAGCTAACTATCCCGTTACCCAACATAAACCCTAATAAGGAGCCTCCCTTACCTAAATCTCTAAATAATCCAGCTAATAATCCTCCTATAGATAGTATTGATACTATAAAAGGCATCTCAGGATTGGCTAAATATGTAATTAAACCTAATACACTACCTGATGCTACCCCTATAAGTACTCCCTCTTTATAGCCAAAATAGACAATTATAACCATACATAAGATATTTATTAAACTCAAACCAAAGAACCAAATATTGTTTAGGCCTGATAAGACAAGGGAAAGAGTAATAAATGTACAAATCATCTTTTCGTTGCTAAATCCTTTGTTATTGATATTCTCTATAGGTAAAGAAAATGAGAATATATATGCAAAAGTGAATACCAGGACCCCTTCAAATAATAATACAAATAAATCATAGATATAGAACTGTCTGAATAATAGCGTGCTTGATAATCTCAAAACCAAAAAAACTAAACTGGAAATTAAACATGCTCTTGCCAATGGATATTTTTCGATTTCACTAATCTTAACATTAATAAGATAGATAACTGCTGGCGCTAATGCATAATCTAAGCTTCTAATTCCACCATAACTTAGATAACCCAATATTATCGATATTAAAAGGTAGATGTTGTTCCCTCTTATTAATAAATATGCACTTAAAAATCCAATCCCAAATGGTGCTAACCTTCCTGATATACTAACTCTGCTTACAAGAAATCCAAATATCAACAATAAAACCTCTTCTTTTCCTATGTTTAAGTCTATCTTACGCTTAGCTATAGATTCCATTTTTATCAATTCTCTCACCCCTATTTAGTATTTGTTAACAGAATAATACTAAATAGATAATAATGATTTTGTCAGTCTAGGGAATAAAATTTATGAAGTTTTAGACAATAATTATGAATTTCTTAAATCACCTTAATCACTACTTTTAAAATATTATTTTTATACTTTAATTATGAAAACATTGAAAATAGAGAATCTTTAAGCTTAAATTAGCAAATCTTCATTAAATGTAATTTTTTGGCAAAAAATAAAATGGCCATAAGGCCATTATAAATTAAACAAATTATTTTTTTATTATTATAAGTTCATAGTATTAGATTTCTTAGGTCTAACACTATTCCTTCTTGAATCCCTAGTTTTTAATTGATCCATCTTTTCACCACTATCTTTAAAAAACATATTCAGTTTATCTTCAAAAGACATTCCTTTTTGAATTTCATCTTGTTTATTCCATTCAATTTCAACAGGTTTATTGGTTTTAGGCTTTGCTTGTCTTATGGATAAACTAATTTTCCCATCATCATTAATTGATAAAACCTTGACTTTAATTTTTTGGTCTTTTTTTAAGTAATCTGTAACTTTCTCCACATATTCATGTGATATCTCTGAAATATGAACTAGACCACTTTTCCCTCCAGGCAATTGAATAAATGCTCCAAAATTAGTAATACCAGTTACAATGCCTTCAACTACTTCTCCAACTGATACAGGCATAAATAAATAATTCCTCCTTAAAATATTTTAATAAAACTCTATATCTCAGTATATATCAGAACTCCAAATATGTCAATTACTACCTCTCTTAAATATATCAAAAAAAGAACTTTTGGTTTTCCCTTCATCAATCACAATAATCTCTCTAGGCTTAACCATGCCTAGTTTCTCTCTAGCTATCTTTTCAACAAATTCTAAAGAGTCGCTATTATCCAGTTCCTCATTCATCTCTTTAATTTCATCTTCTAATATATGTATATCATTTGTCAAAAGTGTTTTTTTACTCTCTAGATCTTTCATCATAATATTTTGATTAATTATGATAGCCATAACATAAACCACTATTCCAAAAAGTATTATTTTTACTTTGCTAAACTTTTTCTTTTTTCGTTTTTTCTTCATAGTATCTCCTACCCATTTTAAAGAAAGATTTTATTTTTTTCTTTTAGTAATTTTAAGATACTTCAAATTATCCTTCAGTGTAGTCCTAAATAATTTAATGATTTTATTAGCTTTCTTGCCACAAATCTTAGATGCCTTTTTAAAGGGAAATGATATTATTCTAATTATCTCATTAATAACTCTAAACATCAACCCAAATATCTTTTTTAATATAAAAAAACTATATCTTGAAATAATTTTCAAATAAATTATAAAACCTATTATGAATCCCAGCATAACAAATCCTCTAATTACGCCATCTGTCTTGTTAAATAGAAATAAAAAGATAATTGAGGCGATAATAAGCCAAAATAGAATGTCTTCAATTGCAGTGAGTATCTTTTTGGGCTTAGAATAATATCTAAATACCCTATATAAATCATATATAACACCTAATATTAATCCATAGTTAATAGAAATTAAAAATATGTAGAACTGATCTATTATATTGATTTGTAACATCGATTATCACCAGCTTACTTAAAAATCTTCCCAATGAAATTCTTAGGAGCTCCTTCCTTGCTTATATAAGAGATGCTATTAATCATGCCTGATATCTTGACTGACCCATCATCTAAGTTAAGTTTGCTTATATTGAGCTCTTCCCCCTTGATACTCAACTCACCCTTAATTGTTGACAATAAAATGGTTGTTTCATTAAAGCTGTCCACTTGTTCAACACCAGAAATGCTTATTCTATTTCTGTCTTCAATATGGATATTTTGAGTTTTGAAATTTACTCTATCTTCGTTCATAACTAACCCTCCTATCTTCTAATATTTATGAAATAGGAGGGCCTTTTATACCTAAATACAATATCAATTTGGAATTAGTCATGACCGAAACCGTGAGTGTGTATTCTTTATATTTTATTTTATATTATGTTATATTTTTTATTGTTTGCTTTGCATTACAAGGTTTTATACATCTTATCAGCTTCAGTTTTGCTAACATTTTCCTTAATCATAATCACTTCTACCTTCATAGTACCACTGCCAAATCTAACTTCTATTATGTCTGAAACCTTAACCTCATCTCCAGGTTTAGCTACTTTACCATTAATAGAAACTCTCCCTTGTTCACAGGCTTCCTTGGCAACAGTTCTTCTCTTGATTATCCGAGAGTTCTTAA
>CAZZCQ010000073.1:0-6652 GCA_964652285.1 uncultured Tissierella sp. | reverse complement strand
CCCTTCTTTAAGACCAATTGAATCAACAAGCAAAACTTCATCTACATAATTCTCAGTGATATCAGCTGGATAATTTGGATATTCTACCAATGTATCAGTTACTGCTACAACCCTCTTAGCCTTGATACTATCAGCAATGGCATATCCCAAAGTACCACAGGAATTCTTACCATTTACTCCTGAGATATTTCCAAACTTATCTGCACTAGGAGAGGCTATAAAAGCAACATCTATGACTATATCCTCATTTAGTATGGATCTTGCTCTTCCCCCATGAGACTGCATAATTAAATTCCCTTTTAGTTCTCCATAGCTTAATGCTTTTCCTAAATCACCACTAATATAAGCTGCTACAATATTTAATATTGTACCATCTTTTAATAATGGAATTATCTCTTTATGCACTGGGAATAGTGAGCTGGCTACTAAAGTAATATCTTTAATACCTAATCTTTGAATCTCCTGCATGATTATGTTTAAGACATAGTCACCATTCCTTAAATGATGATGAAATGATACTACAGCACCATCTTTTAAGTTTAAGCTCTTAATCAATTGTTCAAGATTGTCATATACTTTATTTTTAACCATGCTTTTAGAAGGATATTCTGATTTGTCTAAAATTTTTACAGTTTTTAAATCTGTATTATTTAAGTAATTCATCATATTCCTCCTTATAATCTCTGCTCAATCTTAATAGATTTAAAGCTCTTCTAATAATTGGCGCATCAACCATTTTCCCATCTAAAGAAAATGCACCTAATCCTTTTTCATTGGCTGACTTAACACCTTCCACAACTCTAAGAGCATATTCTATTTCTGCATCTGTTGGTGAAAACACCTCATTAATTATATCTACATGTCTCGGACTTATGGCAGTTTTTCCTGTCATACCTAAGTTTTTAGCATTCTCAGTATCTATTTTTAATCCTTCAATATCATCTGTATCAGTAAATGGAGTATCAAAGGCTTGAATACCATTTGCTTTAGATGCTGCTATGATTCGAGATCTAGCATATTCAATCTCCTTAGATTCCTTTGTTCTTTTGGCCCCTAAGTCAAGAGTTAAATCCTCAGCCCCCAAAAATAATCCTATTATCCTATCAGAAATTCGAACTATATCTAGTGCGGTTTCTAGACCGATAGCTGTTTCTATCAATGGTATAACAGCTAATTCCAAATTATTTTTATTTAAATATTCCTCTACTCTGGTCATGGATTCTATCCCAGCCTTTGGAAGAACAATCCCCTTAATATCCAAATCCTTAATGGCTTCTAAGTCTTCATAAAAATAAGGACTATCTAAGGGATTGATTCTTACAAATATATCGGTTTTAGTTTCAAAGGTCAGAAGATATTCTCTAACCAATATCCTTGCTGCATCCTTTTCAGATAATGCAACTGCATCCTCTAAATCTATGAAGACACAGTCAGCACCTAGTATATCTAAACTTTGAAGCATGCCTGGATTGTTACCTGGAATAAAGAGCAGTGTTCTATAATTCATTATATCTACACTCCCCTCTCTATACATGCTTTTACTCTAGCCCTTATGGTGAAATCTAAAGCACCTTTATCCTTAGCTATAACTTTTGCATCATCTATTCCTTCTTCTATAAGTGTGTCATGTATTACCTTTCTAATACTATCTCCAAACTGCTTCTCCACGACACTCTCTAAATCAATGTCAATACTCCCCTCACCTTTTGAAATCATAATTAGAATGTCATTGGATTCAACTGTACCAGCTGTTGCCATTTTAACAATTTCTAATTTTCTTTCACCCATTCCAAATATTCCTTTCTTCCTGATTGATACAGGTCGTTACCATGAGCATCATTAATAACTGTAACTGGGAATTCTTCTACATAAAGTTTTCTTACTGCTTCTGCTCCTAAGTCCTCATAGGCCACAATTTCAGAAGACTTAATTGTCTTTTTAATAAGTGCAGCTGCTCCGCCTATTGCAGCAAAATATACTCCACCTTTTTCAACAATCTTATCTTTTACTTCTTGTCCCCTTTTCCCTTTGCCAATCATTCCTAATAATCCTACATCAATTAATTGTGGAGCATATGAATCCATTCTATAACTAGTAGTTGGTCCAGCAGATCCTATTGGCTCTCCTGGTTTTGCTGGTGATGGTCCAACATAATATATTACTGCTCCTTCTACATCAAATGGTAACTCTTTACCTTCATCTAATAACTCTACTAATCTCTTATGTGCAGCATCTCTTCCTGTATATATATATCCTGTAATATATACTTCATCTCCTGCTTTTAATTCCTTAATATCTTCAACCTTTAAAGGTGTATTTAATATTTTCTTCATTTCTTCCCTCCTAAAGTACTACTTCTTTATGTCTAGCAGCATGGCAGTTTATATTTACTGCAACTGGTAATCCTGCTATATGTGTTGGGTAATATTCAACAAATACTCTCAATGCTGTTGTCTTTCCACCAAAACCTTGAGGTCCTATACCTAACTCATTAACTTTCTCAAGTAATTCCTTTTCCAAGTCAGCATAAAAAGGATTTTCATTGTAACTGTCAAATGATCTCAATAAGGATTTTTTAGCCAAAAATGCAGCCTTTTCAAATGTACCACCAACGCCAACACCAATTACAATAGGTGGACATGGATTAGGTCCAGCTATTTCTGCAGTTTCAACAACAAAGTCCTTTACTCCTTCAACTCCTTCAGCTGGTTTAAGCATTTTAATTCTTGACATGTTTTCAGATCCAAATCCCTTTGGCGCTATCATAATTTTAAGCTTGTCACCAGGTACCATTGAATAATGAACTATACCAGGAGTATTATCCTTTGTATTTACTCTATCCAATGGATCTTTAACTACTGACTTTCTCAATAATCCCTCATCATATCCTTCTCTTATCCCTTGATTAATAGCATCTTCAATGTAACCATTTACTATGCTCACTTCTTGTCCGATCTCTACAAATACAACTGCCATACCGGTATCTTGACACATTGGAACTACATCATCTTTAGCTATCTCTGCATTTTCAACAATTTTGCCTATAGTCTGAGAAGCTAGTTCCCATTTCTCATTCTTTTGTGCATCCTTTAATGTCTGTAAAACATCCTCTGGAAGAAAATAATTTGCTTCCATTACCAACCTTTTTACTTCTTGTGTAATCACTTTTGCATCGATTTGTTTCATTATTTACCACCTTTCTTAATCAAAAGTCATTTTTTTACTAAATCTGAGGTACTGCTTTGTAATTTATAACCATAGTAATGTAGTCTACACCTTATTCCTGTTAAGCTAAACTTTGTACTATACAAATTTCCGTAGCAATGTCTACACAAACTTAGCCACTATACACTTTGACTTCTATTGCCTTATCTAATCTTCCTAATATATAGGTGACAGATTGAATAGAATTGCCAGCTTTATATCTAATGAATTTCTCATCTTCAAGAGCATTAGTCCTTCCATTAGTATACTAGATTATTTCCTAGCATGAAGAATATTACTCTTGAATCTGTCAAGCATTCACTCCTCTCTTTCTACATTCTATTCCTCTTGATTTTATTATGAGACTAGATGCCCTTTGTCCAGTTCGTAAACCTTTGCATCATCAATTCCATCTTCAATAAGAGTACTATTCCTAAATTAAAGCAGCTGGCTCCACCAGTGAAATCTATTAATTTGTCAGGATTTAATGGTTATGACCATACATGATAAATTATAGCTCATTTTATATCAAAAGGCAAATGCCTATCTTAGCTAAAGAATAGGCTTTTTTTATTAAAATAAAACTTAGGACCCCAACCTTTATATGGTATAATGTTTATCAAAAACAAGACCTTTTAAAAAGGGTGAAGTCCTTTTTTAAATGTTAATAGAATTTACTAAGCTTTAGCCCCTATTTTTCTTCTGCTACTTAAGGCTAAAACCCTATTCATTTCATTGTTGATTATCATGATACCTTCATCCACACCCATTCCTGGTTTAGCTAATACCTGTGTTGCTCCACAAGCTATGGCGATGTTGGCGCATATTTCTGCACTTCTGCTTGTTTCGTTACAAGTCCCACCTAAGTATGCTCCAGCACCAACACTATTGCAATACATAATAGCTTCAATAGAGTTATTTACTCCTCCTAAGTCTGGTGTCTTCACCTGAATCATATCGCCAGCTTTATTATCTGCAAAATATTTGACATCATCTAGAGTATTACACCATTCATCAGCAACAAGCTCAACATCAATTCCCTTTTCTTCTAAGCGTATTCTCAAGTCTCTCATAGCTTCCATTTGAGCTGTCCTTGACCCAACATCCATTGGCCCTTCAATTCTTAATTTAAATGGTTTTGCAGCTTCCTCCAATTCACCTAGGTAATCAGCCATTTTTTTTGTATCATCTTCTAATAACTCTCCAATTGTTCCATAAACATCAATATGAAATATTGGATTATATTCTTCATTTACTCTGTTGTTTATGACTCTGTCTCTTAACCATTCAACATATTCCAATAATATTTCGCCTTTTTGTCCTAGTTTTTCTTCTACATTATTAAAGAGACCATGTGGTAAGACGCCTGCTTCTTTTATTATCATCTTATCAGCATTTGTAAATCTGTCATCACCCGATTGAGTAAATATTGGGATCCTTTTTAAGTCTACCCCTGTATTGTATTCTTCCTTGATAACTTCAGCCATTGTTAACTTCTTTGTTTTAGCTGTAGCATCAAGTAATGCTTGTGTCAAGCCATATCTTATAGCTGTATGAAGTCTTTTCCCATCAATAGTCATATGGTCTACTTCCTCAGCAATGTCTTTAAAAGTATCAACTTCTCTGCCTACTAACTTTTCTTTGATTTCTCCTTCAATTAGAGGTATAAAATCCTTAGCTAAGAATAGAGGATCTCTACCACCAGCACCTGAGTATTGAACTGCTGCACAATCCCCATGGGCAATTTGTCCATCTTCAAGGATTAGCATTACTGAAATACTCTCGCCTGCTTGTCTTAGCTGGGTAAAACCATCAGTCATTGGTTCCCCTATATAAAACATACCATCATGTTTAGCACCTTTTTTTATTGCTTTTTGATCATCAAAATAAAATCCCGTTTTACCTTCAGCACATATTATATCAACAATTTTCATCTACATTCCCTCCGGTCTTCCTATTAATTTCCCTCTGCTAACTGCAAAGATATCATCAATTGTCATTTGGAATCCTACTTCTCTATTCTCGTACCTTCCTCTTTCCTCTAGCTTTTCTCTGTTAAAGTTAAGTAATTCTTTCGTAAATGGAATATTACCAGTCATAAGGTATCTAACAGCACCGTTATTGTCTCTAGCAGGTATCATTTTACCTGCATTATAATTAGATGGCGCAAATGGTATATCTAATACTCCCTGTTCAAACCCCTTTACTGTGCCTATAGCCAAGTCTCCATTACCAATTTCAAATACCTTATCTAGGATACATTTTGTTTCAGCTTTAATTAGAGCAATTTCATCATCTAATGCCTTGCTACTTGGCATTCTTTGACCAGCTAATAAGTTCAATACCATTTTTGTTGCCTTTATTCCTGAAGCGTTTGCTTCTTTTGTTGGTATTCCAATAGCTTCATGAGGTGTCTTAACAATTACCTTAGTTGCTCCAGCTAATGCTGCAGCTGTTGTACCCAATGAAATTACACCAAATGCTTTTGATTCATCTTCTGGGAATCCTCCCATCCATTGATGGAATACAGTAGTTACAATTACATCTCCGTAGCCAAACTTCTTTAGATATTCTTCTGTTTGCTCTTCTAGTGCTCTGACTGCAGCAACATCCTGGACTAAATTGCCACATTGCCCATAACCCACTGTAATGTTTTTTACACCCTGCTCTGCTGCAAGTAAAGCTTCTATTATTCCTATAGAATTTGAATTAGACGGTGGGACTAAGGTACCAGTTAATGGCCCAAATGACTCTCTGTTCAACGGTATACCTTCTTCTTCATAGAATCCAATCAATCTATCACAGTACTGCCAATCTCTTAGACTCTTTTCTATTGAAACAGCCTTTGCATATGGAACATTATAAGTAATAGCTCCACCTTCATTTGAGGTAAAACCTGAAGCATGAATAACTTCTGCTAACAATCTTGAGTCAGGTGTACCGTGTCTAGCTTGTAATGGTAGATTAACACTTTCGTATACTTCTCTACAACCTTTTATACCATGATTTACAGCTGGAAATCCATTCAATAATGACCTTCCCGCTTTTTCAGATTCTTCTATACCTACTTGGCATTCATCATATCTATTTTGCCTAGTATATGCATCTATTGTAGTAGGTAAAAAATCAGCTCCTCCTTCCTTGTCAAGGAAGTTTAACAGTTCTATATGTTCAGAAATTAATGCCACACCTGCTCTAGGTTGTGCTAATGTTACATTCGCCTCCTTTGCCTTTTTCATTTTTAATGCGAAGTTCTTTTCCTCAGGCACTTTTTTCAAATAGTCCACAGCTTCCTGCAAATCTACTTCTTTTCCTGTTGGCCATTGATTTAGAACTTCTTCTCTTATCTTAAAAAACTGTTCATCAGTAAATCGTTTATTTTTTAGATCCATCAGTATTACCTCCACACTTTACAATATATTTTTTTAACATACGCACAGCCATATTT